>CAYMFV010000091.1:0-9400 GCA_964389745.1 uncultured Planctomycetales bacterium
GCCTGGGATCTCCGGGGCGGCGGCCGGGAGCCCGCTCCCGGGGAGCTGGCCGCGGCCCGGGCCGCCAGCGGCCTGCGCCACCTGTGCCTGGAGGATGGAGGCGCCGTGCGCCGGCATCCCAGGGCCACCCTGGAGGAAGGCGCCTGGGGCAAGGGCGCCGGGCTCGACGCCGCCGCCCGGGCCCTGGCCGGCGCCGGCGCCGAGGGGGCCTTCCTGGACCTGGGCGGCCAGATCCTGCTCCTGGGCCAGGAGGCCGCCAGCGTGGCCGTGGCCCATCCCCGGCACCGGGACCGGCCGCTCCTCGAGCTGCGCTTGCTCCCCGGCCGCTCCCTGGCCACCAGCGGCAACAGCGAGCGGGCCATCCGGGTCGGGGGCCGCCGGCGCGGCCACCTCCTGGACCCGCGCACCGGCCGCCCGGCACCGGACTTCGGCAGCCTGGTCGTGGAGGCCGACTCCGCCCTGGCCGCCGACTGCCTCTCCACCGGCCTCTACGTCCTTGGCCCCGAGGCAGCCCTCGCCTGGGCCGCCAGCCGGCCCGACGTCGAAGTCCTGGTCCTGGAGGAGCACGACGGCGTCCTCCGGGTCCGGGCGACGCCGGGTCTGGCCCGGCGCTGCCGGTCACTCGTGCCTGGACTGGTCATCCAGGCCTTCCCCCCCCCTACAGCCCAGAACTGACAGCATGCTGACACGACGACTTCCCTGGCTCCTCCTCGCCGTCCTGGCCCCCACGCCGTGCCTGGCCGCCCAGGACATCCCCACCAACGAAGAGCTGGCCCGGCGCCTGGACCTGCTGGCCCAGGAGCTCGAGGACGTGCGCCTGGGCGAGGCCCTGGCCCCGCCCGTGGCGGACACGCCCCAGGAGGGCCTGGGGCCGGCGGCCTCCAAGATCTACCGGACCCGCAGCGGGGTGAGCATCGGCGGCTACGCCGAGGCCATCTACACCCACTACGCCGAGAGCCGGGACGACGGCAGTCCCGCCGGCAAGAGCGACACCTTCGACTTCCTCCGGGCCGTCTTCTACTTCGGCTACAAGTTCGACGACGACTGGCTGTTCAACTCCGAGATCGAGTTCGAGCACGCCACCACCGGACAGGCCGGCCAGGCCTCGGTGGAGTTCGCCTACCTGGAGTACCAGCATTCGCCGGAGCTGCACTTTCGGGTCGGGATGGTCCTGGTGCCCATGGGCTTCGTCAACGAGCTGCACGAGCCCACCACCTTCCTGTCCGCGGATCGACCCCGGATCGAGCGGGTGATCATGCCCTCCACCTGGCGGGAGAACGGCGTCGGCGTGACCGGCACCCTCGGCGAGGTCCTGGAGTACCGGGTCTACCTCCTCACCTCCCTGGACGCCGCGGGCTTCACCGCCGGTGGCCTGCGGGGCGGGCGCCAGAGCGCCAGCAAGGCCAAGGCCGAAGACCTGGCCGCGGTCGGGCGCGTGGACTGGCGCGGCCTTCCGGGTGTCCTCGCCGGCGTCTCGGCATGGACCGGGGAGGCCGGCCAGGACCTGGGCATCGGCGCCCGCACCACCATCTTCGAGGGCCACCTGGAGTGGCGCCAGCGGGGCCTCCGCTTCCGGCTCCTGGGCGTCGCAGCAACCGTCGACGATGCCGCCGCCCTGAACGGTGCCCTGGGCCTTGGGGGCAACCAGGGCATCGGTGAGGACCTCCGGGGCTGGTACGCCGAGCTCGGCTACGACATCCTGACCCTCCTGGCCGAGGGCGGCACCGCCTCCTTGACCCCGTTCCTGCGCTACGAGTCCTGGGACACCCAGGCCACGGTCCCGGCGGGCTTCGCCGCCGATCCGGCCAGCGACGGGGAGATCCTCACGGTCGGCCTGGCCTGGCAGCCCATCCCCCAGGTCATCTTCAAGCTGGATCTCCAGAACGAGGACAACGGCGCCGGTACGGCCATCGACACCATCCACGCCGCTGCCGGCCTGGTCTTCTAGCCCCACCGTCCATGTCTCCCCACCTCCTCGGCATCCTCCTCGTCCTCCTCCCCCTGGCACCCCTCCCCCCGGGGGGGGGCGGCGACGGCCCTGGTCACCTGACGGTCCAGGAGGCCCTGGAGCTGGCCTTCCCCAAGGCCCGGAGCGAACGCCGCACCTTCTACCTCACCGCCGAGCAGGTCAAGGAGGCCTCCCGCCTGGCCCGGGAGAAGCTGCGCAGCAAGGTGATCCAGGTCTACACCGCCCGGGACCGGGAAGGCCGGATCCTCGGCCGGGCCTACTTCGACCGGCACCGGGTACGCACCCTCCCCGAGACCCTGATGGTGGCCGTGGACCCGGCCGGCAAGGTTCTCCGGATCGAGGTCCTGGCCTTCGGTGAGCCCCGGGAGTACCTGCCCCGGGGCGCCTGGTACGGGCAGTTCCGGGGACGGAGCCTGAACGAGGATCTGCAGGTGAAGCGGGGCATCCGGGGCGTCGCCGGCGCCACCTTGACCGCCCGGGCCACCACCGCCGCCGTGCGCCGCGTTCTGGCCCTGGACCAGGTCCTCTTCCATCCCCGACCCGGGCGGACGGCCGCCGCCGAAGGCTCGTGACCCGGATCGAAGCCTGGTGCCACCACCTCGCCAACCTCCTGGTCGGCGGGACCGGCATCCTCTACGCCTGCTTCCTCTGGCTGGTGGAGCCCGAGGATGCCTATGCGGTGGTCAACCATCCCTGGCAGCCGGCGGTCCAGCATCTGCACGTCCTCTTCGCTCCCCTGCTGGTCTTCTCCGCCGGCGTCGTCTGGCGAGGCCACGTCCTGCCCCGACTGCGCACGGCCGGGCGGCCACGGTCTCCCGGCTCCGGCATCGCCCTCCTGGGCACGCTGCTGCCGATGGTGGCCTCGGGCTACCTCCTGCAGACCGCCGTGGACCCGGACTGGCGCCAGGCCTGGAGTCTGATCCACCTGGCCACCTCCCTGCTCTGGCTGGCGGCCTGGCTGGTCCACGTCCTGCGGCGGCGCCAGCGCCGTTGCGATCTCGCGGACGCAGCCAGGGTGCAGCCGTAGGGCGCGAGGGGACCAGCCCCGCCTACCCTGGAGGGCCCTCTGGCCGCTGGCCCTCCCGGCCGCCCGCCCCATGGTCCCCTTCGTCCTCCTCCTCACCGCGGCCGTCCTCCTGGCCACCGTGCGGGTGGCCTGGGGGCTGGTCCTGCGGCCGGCCTGGCCTTTTCGCCCCGGCTGGCGCCGCCTGCTCCTGGGCCTCTTCCTGGCCGCCGCGATCCTCCTCCCCGCCCTCGGGATCCTCACCCGGAGGCACCCCCTGCCCGGCACACGCCCCCTGGCCCTCCTCGCCTGGCTGTGGCTCGGGGGTCTCTTCTACGCGCTCCTGGTCCTCCTGGCCGGGGACGTGCTCGGGCTGCCCCTGACCCTGCTCCGCCTCCTCCGGCGTCTCCGCACCTGGCGCCCCCGGGCCAGGGCCGGGCCGGACCCCGGAACCCCGGACCCGGCGCGCCGCCACTTCCTGGCCCGGGCCCGGGCCCTGGGGACGGTGGCGGTCACCGGCGGCATCGTCGCCCCGGGCCTCCGGGCCGCCCTGGACGGGCTGGAGACGGTGGAGCTCGCCACGCCCCTGCCCCGCCTGCCCCGAGCCCTGGAGGGCTACCGGATCGTCCAGCTCTGCGACCTGCACCTGGGCGCCATCCTGGGCCGGGACTTCTGCATCGAGGTGGCAGCCCGGGTGCAGGCCCTGCGCCCGGACCTGGTGGTGGTGACCGGGGACCTGGTGGACGGCTCCCCCCAGCGCCTCCGGGAGGCCGTGGCGCCGCTGACCGGGATCGAGACCCGGGATGGCCTTTTCCTGGTCACCGGCAACCACGAGTGCTACAGCGGCCCCCGGCGCTGGCTCTCCGCCTTCCAGGAGCTCGGCCTGCCGCTCCTCGCCAACCAGCGGCTGGCCGTGGGAGGGGGGACCGGGGAGGCGTCCTTCGATCTGGCCGGGATCCACGACGCCTCGGGGGGGGCCTTCGGCATCCCGCCGCGACTGGGCCGTGCCCTCGAGGGTCGGGACCCGGAGCGGGCCCTGCTCCTCCTGGCCCACCAGCCCGTGCAGGTCCACCAGGCCGCCCGACACGGCGTGGGCCTGCAGTTGAGCGGCCACACCCACGGCGGCCAGCTCTGGCCCTTCGGCTACGTCACGGCCCTCTCCCAGCCCTACCTGGAGGGCCTCCATCGGCACGCACCGGAGACCTGGATCTACGTCTCCCGGGGCACCGGCTTCTGGGGCCCCCCCCTCCGGGTCCGCGCGCCGGCGGAGATCACCGTCCACCACCTGCTTCCGGCCTGACGGGCCCGCCGGCCGCAGGCTCCAGGACCACGCAGTCGAGGCCCAGGAAGCTGCCCGGCGAATCCGCCTCCGGGTTGCCGCCGACCACGGCCAGGCGCAGCCGGAAGGGCCCGGCGAGACGGTGCACGCCCAGGTCCAGGGGCGGCAGGAGGCCGACCCGGTGCCCGGGACGGAAGGTGTCCACGGGGCCGGCGGCCAGGCGCCCGTCCAGGAACAGGTCGGCCACGCCGTAGTCCCAGGAGCTCGTGAGGTAAACCTGGACCCGGTAGCGGCCCGCCGACGGCGGGGTCACCAGGAGCTCCACGAAGTCCCCCGGGCGGCGGCAGCGGATCCACAGGTGGCGGCCGCCGCTCCAGCGCCGGGGGTCCAGCTCCTGGACCTCCCAGGCGACGCCGGGGCTGGCGGCCACAACCTCGAGGTCCTCGCCCTCCACCGCCCCGGGCAGGTGCCTTGGTGCCGGGCGCAGCAGCTTCCACCACAGGTAGTCGAAGGCGAGATCCCCCGCCTCCGCGCACTCCAGCTCCAGGCGATGCCGGCCGGCCCCTGCCGCCACCGGCCCGAAGCCCAGGTCCAGGAGGCGCCTGCCGTGCGTGGTCCGGAGCGGCACGACGTCCGCCCCGGGTCGCACCGCGGCGCTGCCGCCGGCGTCGGCCAGGGGCAGGGGCTGGCCGTCCAGGAGCAGACGCAGGCCCCCCCCCTCCGGGCTGTGCCGGGCCACCAGGTGGAAGGCGTACTCGCCGGCCTCGGGCAGCTCCAGGTCCAGGGGCAGGCGCGCTCCGGCAGCCGCCCGCCAGACCTGGACCCGACCCCGGGAGGCCAGGGGCTCCGCCGCCGCCACCAGCTCCTCCTCGTACCCGAGGACCGACAGCTCCTCCAGGCGCAGGAAGGTGGCTCCCGTCGCCCCTCCCCACGGCTGGGGCTCCCAGCGGGGCAGGACGGGGACCCGGAGCTCCTCGGGGCCCGGCACGGGCACCTCGTCGACGGCGCCGGGCGCGCCGTACCACCAGGCGAGACGGGCGTAGGGGATCGGGGCGACCGCCCGGTGGGGCCAGAGCTCCATCCAGGCATCCAGGGACTCGGTGAAGGGCAGGTCGTCCAGGACCTGGAGGCGGAAGTCGACCACGTAGCCGGCGTTGGCCGGCCCGGTGTCCACCGGCTGGCCGCACCAGGGATGGGCGAAGAGATCCGGCCGGCTCCAGGAGTAGTTGTAGTAGTCCTCGGAGCCAGTCCCCAGGAAGGCGGGGGTGGCGGCACCGTCCACGAAGAACTTCTCGTCGCCCTCTCCCCACCAGCTCCCGGCCGGGGTCGGGCAGGGACTCGGGTTCAGGAGCAGGGAGGCGAGCCCCACCAGGCGGCCGCTGCCCCGGGCGTGCAGGAAGTCCAGATCCAGGGGCACGGCGTCCGGGCTCACGGGCGCCCCGTGGCGCCAGGAGGCGTGGAAGTGCAGGCTCCCGGTCCCCCAGGTCCAGGGCACGGTCCACAGCTTCACCGCGACCCTCCCCCCCCCTCCGGCGAGGGCGGCCAGCTCGTGCCGGGCCCGCCGCAGCCAGGGCATGGGGAAGCGACACACCAGGGTGCCGTCGGGGCGCACCTCCAGGAGCTGGCTACGGAAGGGGCGCAGACCGGGGAAGGTGGCGAAGAAGTCCCCGAGTGGCACCTCCACCTGGGGCCGCCGCGCCCCGTCGAAGACCAGGCGCAGAAGGGTGCCCCGGAGGAAGGCGGCCGGGTCCGGGGCTTCCGGCCGGAGGTGCAGCTCGACCAGGGCTCGGGGGCCCGCCGGGAGCTCAAGAGCCGCCGTCCCGCCGGCCGGGAGCTCCAGGAGATGGTCCTCGGACCTCCCGGGGGGGGGCGGGGGCCGGCGGAGAACCGCCGCCACCTGCTCCAGGAGCGGCCCGGCCGCCGCCAGCTCGTCCAGGTTGAAGCTCCGCACCGGCGTCCCCGGCGGATAGCGACGCAGCTCCAGGTGATAGAAGTGGAGCTCCCGGAGCTTGCCTTCCCAGACGACCCGGAGGCGCCGGGCGAAGGGCACCGGCAGGTAGTCGGCGTCCTCCTGCCGGAAGGCGTCGCCCAGGTCGAGGGCCAGGCCGGCCCGGCGCACCAGGACCTCGCTGCGCCGGGCCAGGAAGTCGTCGCCCCGGCCCGCCCAGAGGGGCTCGCTCTCCTCGTCGAGCCACACCCGGAGGGTCCCGCCCATGCCCGCCGACCAGCCCCGGACGATGGCCCCGGGCCCGGTCACGTCACAGACCAGGTAGCGCCCGATGCCGTCCTCTCCGGGCGGCTCCAGGACCGCGGCGAAGCCCGGGATGGGCTCGCCACCGAAGCCGTCGGCGTTGGCGAACCAGCCCGGCTGTCCCGGTGCCCGGGATCGACGATCGGTGCTGGAGAACTGGACCACCGTGTAGGAGGGATCCGGCCAGCGGGCCAGGCGCAGCGGCCCGGCGGCCTCCACCAGGAGCCGGGCCAGATCCACCACGGGTCCGGCTTCCTGGGGGGGGGGAGGGCAGAGGAGGCAGGCGAGGAGCAGGCAGGACATCACCGTTTGCCGGTCAGTCCCCCGCGGGCAGCACGATCTCCAGGTCCTTCTGGCCGGCCTCGACCTCGACCTCCACCTGCCGGCCATCCGCGGTCTCGACCCGGAGGCGATAGCGGACGGCCCGGAGGTCCTGCAGCCGGAAGCCACCGCCGCCGCCGGTCTGGGTGTGGTCCAGCTTGAAGGCGCGCTCGGGGAGGGCCCCCTGGTGCTCGGCACCGCTCTCCGGGTGCCGCGGATGGGGCGGCAGCAGGACCACGGAGGCACCGGGGACGGGCTGGCCGCCCTCCTCCCGGACCACCCCGGCCAGGCTCCGACCCGGTGGCAGGCGCAGCTCCAGGTCCTCCCGGCTCCCCTCCACCGGGAGGGGCCAGAAGATGCTGGCCGCGAAGCCCCGGCGCCAGGCCAGGAGGGAGGCCTCCCCGTCGGGCTTGAGGCCGGTCATGCGGAAGCGGCCTTCGTCATCGGAGGTGGCCCGCCCCTGGTTCAGTCCCCGGATGCGGAGCTGGACCCCGGGCAGGGGCTTGCCGGTGCTCTCCTCCAGAACCACGCCGGCCAGGGCAAGCCCCGGCTCCAGCCGGATCTCCACGAAGTCCTGCCCCGGCCGGACATGGCCCGTGGCCTGGAGGAAGTCGGCGTGATCCACGCTCAGGTTCCAGAGCTCCTCCTCGGGCACTCCGGGGAGGAGGAAGGTCCCGTCCTCGCCGGTGGTCGCCAGGCGCTGCCGGGAGCAGTAGTAGAGGATCCCCTCCTCTCCCGCCGGCTCGGCCCGGCGGCGCCGCCCCGCCCGGCCGGCCACCAGCCAGGCCCCGGCCACCGGCCGGCCAGCCGGATCCCGGACCATCCCGGCCACCTGCCGGGCGGGACCCACCAGGAGCTCCAGCCCCCGGACCACCTGGCCGTGGCGGATCACCCCGCCGGCCCGGCGCAGGGCCACCTGCCCCTCGGCCTCCACGTCCAGGGTGAAGGGCCCCTGGGCCAGGCCACCCAGGCGGAAGCGGCCGAAGCCGTCGGTCGTCGCGGAGACGTCGGGGTCGGGCTCCTTCGCGTCGTTCTCCAGCTCCCAGCGCTCCCGGTACCAGGCCAGGACCCGGGCCCCGGCCAGGGGTTCCCCGGTGGCGGTGAGAACGACGCCCTCCACCTGGCCGGCAGGGGGCACCCGGACCTCCCTTTCCATGACCTCTCCGGCCTCGAAGGTGTGGCCCAGGCGCTGGAAGAAGGGTGCCGTGGCCATGGTCGGCTGGACGCGCACCCCGGAGACCTCGGCCCCGGGGTCCAGGGGGATGGCGATCCGGCCGTCCTTGTCCGCAGGCCCCCGCTTGCGGACGATGCCCTTGTCGGGGACCCGGCAGAAGGCCTGGACCTCCACCTCGGGCACCGGCAGGCCATCCTCCTCCCGGAGGACCGTGACCTTCAACCAGGCAGTGTCGGGGGGCCACTCCGGCTCCTGGGGCCGGGCCGCCGGCTCCGCCCTGGGGGCATCCGGCTCCGCCGGGGGCGGCGGTTCCACGGCCACGAGAGGAGTCTGCTGCCCGACCGGCCCGGTCTCCTCCGGCGGGGCCTCGGTGCCGCCCCCGCAGGCCGGGAGAAGGGGCAGCAGGGCCAGGAGCGTGGCCATCCCGGAACGGGGGTGAGGGGACCGCATACCTCCAGGATAGGAGGCGACGGGCCCCGATCTGGGTCCGGCCCGGCGGCGAGGCTAGGATGGTCGACCCGGGCCCGCGCCCTGCGGATCCACTGGCTGCACAAGGACAGATCCATGCGGAACAGCCTCCGGCTGGCGGCCATCGCCGCCCTCCTGGCCCCCCCCATCGCCGCCCAGTCCTGGGAACCCTGGTACGAACTCCAGGGCCAGGCCGAAGGGGATCTCCTCGGCTACGCCCTCGCTCCCATCGGTGACGTCAACGGCGACGGCATCCCCGATCTCCTGGTGGGTATCTACGGGGACGACACGACCGGCGCGGACGCCGGGGCCGTGGAGCTCCGTTCCGGCGCCGCCGACGGCGCTCTCCTCCTCCGGGTGGAGGGGGACACCGCCGCCGCCCTCCTGGGCTCCGCGCTCACCGATCTCGGGGACCTGGACGGCGACAACATCCCCGAGTTCGCCGCCGGCGCACCCTGGCACAGCGGCAGCGTCTTCTTCGGCGGCCGGGTCTACGTCTACCGGGGCAGTGACGGCCTGGTGCTGGACACCATCTCCGGCACCGGGATCGGCGAGCTCCTGGGCGGTGCCGTGGCCGGCGTCGACACTGATGGCGACGGCCTACGGGAGCTGGTGGTGGGGGCCATCGGGGCCAACGGCGGCGACGGCGAGGTCCGGGTCTACGCCTGGAACGGCGCCGCCATGAGCCTCCAGACCACCCTGCCGGGTGTGGCCGGCAGCGCCGAGGCCCTGGGCTACGCCCTGGCCAGCGCCGGCGACCTGGACGGCACCCCGGGGGAGGAGTTCCTGGTCGGTGCGCCCTTCGCCGCAGCCGAGGCGGGGCGTGTGGACCTGGTGGCCGGAGGCACCGTCCTCCCCCTGTCCCTTATACCCCTCCGGCGCTGCCTACGGAGGGGGCGGGGTAGGTCCCGCGGGGGGGGGGGGTGATGCGGTCA
>CAYMFV010000092.1:0-9395 GCA_964389745.1 uncultured Planctomycetales bacterium
TTGTGCCCAGGGCCCAGAATCCACGTCCTGCACACGAAATCCTGAAGCCCCTCTCATGGAAGGGGGTGTAGCGACGGTTCTCCCCGTCCACGAGGTCGAGACCTTCCTACCAGCTCCGAAACGGGAAGGTCAAGCCCCTGGCACCGGATTCCCTGGATCTGACCGGATCCTCCCGCTTCCCGCCTGGCCGCTCAAGGAATCCGGATTCCCGGCCAGCGACAGCTCGCCGCTCCGGGAAAGGAGCGTCCGCTCGCTCCACAGGCGCACCGGGCGCCGCCGGGGACGCCCCCGGGCAAGCCCACGGCGGCCGGACCGGAGGCAGAGCCGCGCCGGCCCGGAGCGGCCTAGATCTCGACGCCCAGGGGTCCCTTGAGGGCGAAGCCCACCGCCAGGGAGACCACCAGGTAGATCATCATCAGGCCAATCTCCCCGTCGCCCAGGGGCCCGGCATCGGCCTGGGGGTAGTCGAGGCGCACGACCCGGACGAAGGAGCTCGCCGGCAGCACCGGCTCCCCGAACCACACCAGGGCGTCCTGCCCGGCGGCCATCTCCGCCAGGGGCGCACTGGTCCGGAGCCGGGCCAGCCGCCGGGGCCGGATGCCGACGGCCAGCTCCTTGGTGACGGTCTCGCCGCCGCTTTCCAGGGCGATCTCGTACACCCCCTCCTGGAGGGTCTCGATCTCGAAGACCAGGCCGCTGTCGGTGTGGACCGGACCCCGGCTCACCCGCCACGCCGGCCCGCCGTCGGGGCCGGCCTCCGGCTCCCGGAGACGCACCGCCAGGGGATCCACGCCCGGGGCCAGCTCGACGACCACCATCTGGCGCTGCCCGGGCTGCAGGGGCTGGTAGGCGTAGAGGGCGTTGAGCTGGAACCAGACCACCATGAAGGGCCCGGCCAGGAAGACCATCGGCAGGAGGTTCATGCCGATGTAGGCGAAGTTCCAGCCCAGGGCGCCGCCGGTGGAGCGGGCCACCGTCGGCAGGTCGTCCTGGAACAGGCGGATGGCCAGCATGTTGGCCTTGATCCGGTCCTTGATCCGGCGGATGCCGCCCTGGAGGGAGATGTGCGGGAAGGCCAGGATGAAGAGGACGCCCGTGACGGCGCTCACCACCACCGTCACCCCGATCGGGCCGAGCCAGCCCAGGACGAGGGCCAGGAGATCGAAGGGCCCGTTGAGGACACCGGGGGCCAGGGCGCCCAGGATCACGATCAGGGCGCAGACCGCCGCCACCAGGAGGGTCTTCCGCATGGATGGGTTGCTTGCCGGCGGTTGCCGGGGCTCAGGAGATGTAGCCGAGGCCCCGGAGGGACTCGGTGATGGCGTCTTCCGAGGTCCCGGCGCTCTCGATCTGCTTCAGCTCCTTCTCCAGGACGTGCTCGATGAACTCCTCCACGGAGGAGTACCCGGCCGCCTCGGCGCACTTCCTGCAGCGCTCGAGGATGCTCTTGTCGATCTTGACCTTGTTGCCTCCGAACATGATGTCTGGCTGCTCTTGGGAACCGTGTCAGGGTTGGGTGGGGAAGAGAGGCCGCCCGTCGATCTCGAAGGGCGGCTGCACGCCGAACATGGCGTACAGGGTGGCGGTGATGTCCTCGAGCCGCGGGTCGCGTTGCGGCTTGCGGCCGCTCCGCACGATCAGCGTGCCGCGGACCACCTCGGGGTCCATGAGGTGGCTGCCGGACCAGCGGGAGTCATTGTCCACAATCACGCCCTCGCCGGTGATCTTGCCGATGGCGCTCTCGTCGCTGGCCCCGAAGCCGACGTCGAAGCCGAGCTGCAGGTCGGGCGCCTCCGGCGTCCGGGGGCCGGAGAAGACCTCGCTGGCCCGGACCACCCGTCGGAAGACGGCGGCGCCGCTCTCTGGATCCCGGAGGGCCAGGAGGCGCTCCCGGATCTCGTCGAGGAGGGGGCCGGCCTGCGTCTCGGTGACGATGCCGTGGGGCTCCCGGCCGACCCGGTTGAGGATGACGCCGTTGAAGCCGATGGCGTAGGCCCGGGTCCGGCTCCAGTCCACCGGGGACTGCTCCCAGATGGGTTCGCCCCGGGCGTCCAGGCGGTACAGGGTGAGGGAGGAACCGAGCCGCTCGCCGTCCCGGTAGAAGCCGTCCGCACGCCTCTCGACGCCCTCCTGGAGGACCAGGTAGCCTTGCTCCAGGAGCCAGTCGTTGACGTGCATCTTGCGCCGGAAGGGGGCGAAGCCATGGTCCGACATGACCAGGAGCTCGGTCTCCGGCCCCCCCTCCAGGTGCTCGAGGATGCGGCCGAGCATCCCGTCCACCTGCTGGTAGATGCGATCGATCTCCTCGGCGAAGGCGGCGTCGTCGGGCTCCCGGTGCGGGTGCTCCTCGTCCTGGCAGTGCCAGAGCATGTGGCAGCGCAGGTCCAGGGAGCCGACGTAGAAGAACAGCAGGCCGCCGGTCTCGTCGAGGCGGGCCAGGGCCTGGTCCAGCATCCGGGCCCGCTCCACCACCACCGTGTCCGACTGGGAGACGAAGTCGCCGGTGTCCAGGAGCCCGGACTTGTAGGAGACGTAGGCGTCGGGGAAGCCCTGGGTGTAGTAGGGCCCGATGGCGTCGGCCAGCTCGGCGGCGGCCTCCGGCGGCGTGCTCACCGGCATCACCGGGTTCCAGGGGTCGATCTGCACCGGCACGCCGTAGATCTCCAGGGGATCGGCGCTCTTGAAGTAGAAGCGGGTCCAGCCGCTGGCGCTCATCGGGCCCACCATGGAGAAGGAGACCGGGATCCAGTTGCTCCAGCCCCCCTCCTCGGCCACGGCCCACTCCCCATCCACCTCCACGGCCAGGCGAGCCTCCTCGCCGGAGTTGTCCACCAGGGCCCGCATGGGCACGCTCGTCTGCCGTTCCCGGCGGATGCGGGCCAGGACCTCCCCGGCCCGGGCCCAGTCCCCGGCCCGCTGGGCGGCGGCGGCCTCCTCCTCGAGGCCAGCCGCGTCCACCAGGGCGTTGTCCGGCCCCAGGATCAGGTCGTAGAAGCTCCGCAGCCACGGCCGCCGGGCATCGGGCAGGATGCGGACCTTGCGGATGACGTAGTTGTCGCTCTCCTTCGGTGCCCGCTCCAGGCGCTCGGTCCAGAGGAAGGCCCGGCCGGAGGCGGTACCCGCCAGGTCCGGGGTCCCCATGTCCGGAAAGGTCAGGGCCTCGGTCTCCGGGGGGGGGAAGTTGGCCGGAATGCGCCACACCGCCACCGGCACGCCGGCCTCGGCCAGCACCTCCCAGAAGGAGCGCACCGAGCGGTTGAGGCGCTGCTCGCCCCCGGTCAGGGGTACGCGCAGGCCGAACAGCGGCAGGGTGAGCCCCACCGGGTCGGTGACGCTCATGGAGTTGGCCACCGCGTAGCTGTGCCGGTCCACGTGCACGAAGTCGTAGAGCCCGTGGCGGCCGGGGTTGCTGCCGGTGATGAAGTTGGTCCAGGCCACCGGGCTCTGGGGCGGCCAGGAGGTCTGCAGGCTCTGGAAGGAGGCGCCAGACTCCAGGAGACGCCGGAAATTCGGGCACAGGCCCCGGTCGATGCGCTCCTGGAGCATCTCCGGGTCCAGGCCATCCACGCCGAAGACGATGACCCGGGTGTCGCTGTGGGGCGCCGCGTCGCCGCAGCCGGCCGGCAGCAGGGCCAGGGCGGGCAACGACAGGGCGCAGAGGAGGAGGCCGCGGCTCATGAGGGGACCACCTCCTCGCCGGCCGGGGCGGCCACGGGCGCCGCCGGTGCCGGCGCCGCAGGGCGCTCGCCGAAGAGCGGCAGCCCCTGCATCTGCCGGGGCACCGGGACGCCGAAGAGCCGCAGGGCCGTCGGCGCGATGTCCATGATGTCCGGGGTGTCGGTGTTGATGGGCCGGTCGCAGAAGAAGACGCCGGGCACCTCCCGGGGATCCACGCAGTGGTCGCCGGACCAGGACTTGGTGTTGTCGGAGAAGACCTCCGCCGGCACCGCGCCGGTGGCGCAGTTCCAGGAGTGGCGGTAGCCCTTCCGGTAGCCGGCGAAGAGGTCCGGGGCCTCGAAGACGTAGGGGCCGGTGAAGATCTCCTCGGCGTCGAAGACGTCCCGGAAGACCTTCTCCCCGGTCTTGGGGTCCACCAGCTCCAGGAGGCCCTCCCGGATGCGACGCTTGACCTCCCGGAGCTCCTCGCCCTCCTGGACGATGCCGTCCCGCTCCCGGCCCTTGCGGTTGATGAAGATGCCGGTGAGACCAAGAGCGAAGGCCTGGGTGCGGCTCCAGTCCACGTCCTGCAGCCAGTCCCGGCTGGTGGGCTTGCCGGTCTCCGGGTCGACCGGGGCATCGGCCTTGAGGTGCAGGAAGCCGTGGTCCCGGAGCCAGGCGTTCAGGTTCACACCGCGCTGGAACTGGCAGAAGCCGTGGTCGCTGATGACCATCAGCAGGTCACGCTTCGGGTCGAGCTTCGCCCGCACCTCGCCGAGGATGGCGTCGGCCTTCTCGTAGGTCCGGGCGATGACGTCCTTGCCCCACTCGGTGTCCTTGCCCGCGTTCGCCGGGTGCTCCGGGTCGAAGTAGCGGTAGAACATGTGGCTGACCCGGTCGGTGGTATCGAAGACACACACCACCGAGCCCTTGCGCACCTTCTGCAGGGCGTCGAAGAGCATGCGCCGGCGCTCCTCGAACCAGAGCATGGCCTGCTCCAGGAATGCCTTCTCGTCGATGACCCGCTCGTTCAGGGCCCAGGTGTCCTCGGCCAGGCCCAGGGTGGCGAAGGGGCCCAGCTTCTTGGCCAGGTAGATGGAGTACACCGTCGGGTGGCTGATGGGCATCGCCGGGTTGGCCGGGTCGATGTGGATCGGCGTCATGTAGAGGCCGAACTCCGGCTCCGTGCCCATGCAGTAGAAGCGGACGATGCCCGTGACCTTGCCCCGCCCCTTCCGGGAGCGGAACTCCAGGGTCACCCAGTCGGAGTACTCCCGGACCGCCAGCTCCAGGGTCTGCTGGCGGCCCTTCGGGCCGATGACCAGGCGCACCTGCCGGCTCTCCTCCAGGACCTCGATGCGCATGGGCAGGCGCATCGCCGCGCCCTTCTCGGCGCCGGGGTCCGGCGGGCCGGCGATGGACCCCCGGAGCACCGCGCCGTCCCGGCCCACCAGGTACACCTCGCCGCCGGCCTCGGGCCCGGCCAGGGCCGCATCGGTGGTCCAGAAGGTGAAGGAGCCCTGGGTGCCCCGGAGGTCCGGCACGCACATGCCGGACAGGCAGACGCCGTGGAAGCGCTCCGGTGGGAAGGTGATGGGCACCCGGATGATGTTGGAGAAGATCTTCCGGTCGCCGAGCAGCCCCCACCAGGGCCGGCCCTTGCGCAGGAGACGGATGCTGGGAACGCTGCGCTTCAGCTTCAGCGGCCCGATACGGACCTGCTTCTCCAGGGTCCGGATGTCGGTGCTCGAGAGCACCGGCAGGTAGGTGCAGGGATCCCTGGTGATGAAGTCGAAGATGTTGTGCCGGGAGGCGTCGGTGCCCGTGGTGAAGGAGGACCAGGCCACCGGCGACATGGACGGATAGGAGGTCCGGAGGCGGTGGAAGCAGCCCTCTTCGGCCAGCCTGCGGAAGTTCGGCAGCCGCCCTTCCGCCATCCACTTCCGGGCCAGCTCCGGGTCCATGCCGTCGAAGCCGAGGATCACCAGGCGCTTGACCTCGCCCTTGATGCGGCCAGCGCCGGTCACCACCCGGACGAGCAGCTTGACCGGATAGATGAGGAGGATGCCGACGGCCAGGAACAGGGAGCCGACCAGGACCAGGCCCCCGGAGAGGAAGGCGAAGCCCGCCCCCGGCCCGATGTAGGCCGGGAGCAGGCTCGGGAAGCCCAGCCAGGCCACCAGCGTGGCCAGGGCCAGGACCTTGCTGCGGGTTCGCGACATGGCGCGGGGAGGGCGGGCGCTCGGGAGCTGCCTCAGGCGGTGGCGGCAGTCGAGGTGGCGGGGATCATGCCCTGCTCCTCGAGCCACGTCAGGATACGTGCCAGGGACTCCTCCGGCTTCTCCTTCTCGCTGTTCACCCGGATCTCCGGGTTCTCCGGTGCCTCGTAGGGGTCGGAGATGCCGGTGAAGTTCTTGATCTCACCAGCCAGGGCCTTCTTGTACAGCCCCTTGACGTCCCGGCGGGTCAGCTCGTCGATGCTGCACTCGGCGTAGATCTCGACGAAGTGGGCCCGAGCGCCGGCCCGGCGCCGGATCTCCTCCCGGATCGCCCGGTAGGGCGAGATGGCGGCGGTGATGGCGACGACGCCGTTGCGGGCCAGGAGGTTGGCCACGTAGCCGATGCGCCGGATGTTGGTGTCCCGGTCCTCCTTCGAGAAGCCCAGTCCCTTGGAGAGGTTGGTACGCACCTCGTCCCCGTCCAGGACCTCCACCTTGCAGCCGCGCTTGCGGAGCTCCGGCTCGAGCATGCGCGCCAGGGTGGACTTGCCGGAGCCCGAGAGGCCGGTAAACCAGATGATGATGCCCTTGTCCATGTCGTTGTTCTTGCTGCTTGTCTTGTCGCGTCGGGGGTGGGTCAGCGGATCATGCCTTCGATGAAGGGAACCTCCAGGACCTTGTCGTGGAGAATGGGACCGTGGCCGAAGTAGCCGCACTCGCCGAACAGCTCACCGTGATCGGCGGTGACCAGGATCCAGGTGTTCTTCGGCACCAGGTCGTAGAGGCGCGGAAAGACTGTCTCGTCCAGGTAGCGGACGGTGTTGATCTGCCGCTGGCGCAGTTCCTCCAGCTTCTCCTGGTCGAAGAACTCGCCGCTCTCGTTGCTGCTCTCCAGGGTGCCGTCCTCGCCGACCTGCTCGTCCAGCTTCTTGAAGACGCCGTTGACCCCGGAGATGCGCGGCCACTGGTCGGTGGGCTCGTCGGGCAGGGCGAAGGGGTAGTGCGTCTCCCCGACGTTCAGCATGTAGAACTGGGGAGTGTTGCCCTTGAGGCCCTTGGAGGGGCGCTTGAAGTGCTCCTCCATCTCGTCGAGCATGAGCATCATGTCGTTGTGCTTCGGCATCAGCTTGAAGGTGTCGAAGTCCCGATTGATGCCCGTCGCCGGATTGAGCACCGGCAGGGAGACCATGGCGTGGGTCTCGTAACCCTTCTTCTTCAGGTAGGTGGGCAGCCACAGGTGCGGCACCATGGTCTTGAACTCGATGTCGGGGATGCCGAGCCGCTCCCGGTACTTGAGGAAGTCGTTCTTGTAGTACTCGGAGGCGTAGACGTGCGCCGGGGAGGTATGGGGCACCAGCCCGGTGAGCAGGTTGTAG
Organism: uncultured Planctomycetales bacterium; assembly: GCA_964389745.1. Taxonomy (GTDB): domain Bacteria; phylum Planctomycetota; class UBA1135; order UBA1135; family UBA1135; genus CAYMFV01. The sequence goes on from CAYMFV010000092.1 coordinate 7,253, forward strand.
TGGCTGGGCGCGGTCCAGGAGGCGTAGGAGCAGCGCTTCTCCACCTTGTCCAGACCGCCACCGATCATCGGGATCGTCTTCGGCGCCGCCGCCATGAAGGAGTCGTAGCGGCAGGAATCGAGGGTGATGACGATGAAGTGGTTCAGCTCGCGCTTCTTGCCGAAGAGGCCGAAAACCATGTCCTGTTCCTCGCTGCTGACTGTGCCGTTCAGGCCTGGACCTTGTGGGCGTAGGCCTCGATCAGGATGTCGGCGACCTCGGGCCGGGTGAACTCCACCGGCGGCCGCTCGCCCCGGGAGAGCATCTCCCGGACCTTCGTGCCGGAGAGGAAGATCCGGTCCTCGGCCGCCGCCGGGCTCGTCTTGACGGTGGCCATCTGCCCGGTGACCTTGCACCAGAAGGCGTGCTCGAAGCGCAGGGTCTCGATCTCCAGGTCACCCTCGTTCAGGGTGTCGAAGATCTTCTGGGCATCGAAGGTGCCGTAGTAGGAGCCGACACCGGCGTGGTCCCGGCCGATGATGATGTGGGTGCAGCCGTAGTTCTGCCGGCAGATGGCGTGGAGCAGCGCCTCACGGGGACCGCCGTAGCGCATGGCCTGGGGATAGACCGCCAGGAGCACCCGCTCCCGCGGGTAGTACTTCCCGATCAGGCTCTCGTAGCACTGCATCCGGACCGTCGCCGGCACGTCGTCCGCCTTGGTGGCGCCCACCAGGGGGTGGATGAGGATGCCGTCGGTCTGCTCCAGGGCGACCTTGGTCAGGTACTCGTGGGCCCGGTGGATGGGGTTGCGGGTCTGGAAGACCGCCACCCGCTCCCAGCCGCGCTCGGCGAAGGCGGCCCGGGTCTGGGCCGGGGTGAGCCGGTACGCGGCGAAGTCCTCGTGCCGGGGCAGCTCCAGGACCGAGACCTTGCCGCCCAGGTAGTGGCTGCCGATGGCGGCCAGGTACTGGACCCCCGGGTGGGCCTCGTCGCTGGTCTTCAGGGTCTCCAGGGCCTCGTGGCTCTTGTTGATCTCCCACTTGGAGGTCAGGTGCAGGACCGCCAGGGTGTTGCCGTCGGCATCCCGGAGGGCCACGTCGCTGTCCGGCACGAAGCGGTCCGGGTCGTCTCCGGGCTTGGTCGCCAGGACCACGGGCAGGGGCCAGAGGGTCCCGTCCCGCAGGCGCATCTTCTCCACCACGCTCTCGTAGTCGCGCTTGGTGAGGAAGCCCTCCAGGGGGCTCATGGCCCCGACCGCGATCATCTCCAGGTCGGCGAGCTCGCGGTCGTTGAGGGTCAGGTAGGGAAGCGCCGGGGCCTTGGCCAGGAGCGCCTCGCGCTCGGGGCCTTCCACCAGGCGGTTGACGAGGGTGCCTCCGTGGGGGGGGATCATGGGACCTGTGTCCGTAGCGGTTGCTTGCAGTGGTTCGGGTCGGGCCCTGGCCGGATCAGTCCAGGTAGCCCAGGTTCTGGAGCTTGCGCTTGATGGCGTGCAGCTCGTCCGGGGTCAGCTCCTCCCGCTCCTGGCCGCCAGCGCCGCTCTCCGCCTCCACCGAGCCCAGGAGATCCCGCAGGACGAAGACGATGAAGTCCGTGGGCGACGAGAACCCCGAGTTCTCGATGACCTGCTGGATCCGCCGGTAGAGGGGGCGGGGAATCTTGACGGTGACGCGACTCTCGCGGAGCATCCGGGCCTCGCTGAGGAGAGGAGGGGAGTATATCCGATCGGAGTACGATTGGAGCCCGATCTTCCTACGATTGGAGCCTGATCGGAGCCTCGCCAGGTGGGGCCGGTACCCGCAGAGGCCCCGGAAGGACGGTATCCTACCCCAGGAGTCGCCCCTCGGCGGCCCGAGTCCCGGACTCCGCGAACGCCATAGGTTGATCAGCCGATGCCCACCCCGCTCCGCCTCCTCCCCGCCCTCCTGCTCCCCCTTCTCGCCGCCTGCGGTGGCGGCGACCGGGACTGGAGCGGGCCCGACGAGGCCTTCCGGGCCGCCGAGCAGGCCCGGGCCGAGGCCGACGCCGACACCGCCACGGCCGCCTACCGCTTCGTCGCCGACGACCAGGCGGCGGCGCTGGAGCTGCGCTACCAGGCCCTCCTGGGGCAGGCGGAGGTGCAGCTCTCCCAGGGCCGCAAGGACGAGGCCCGGGCCACCTGCGA
>CAYMFV010000093.1:0-9355 GCA_964389745.1 uncultured Planctomycetales bacterium
CTCCACCAACAGTCATTCCCAGCCGGGCAGGAGGTAGTCGTCCCGGGGGGCGTACACCAGGAGGGGGCGGCGCACGGCGCCCAGGACCGCCACCAGGTCCACCGGCACCGCGGGCCGGACGAAGCGGGCCAGGCGGCTCCAGTAGGGTGGGTAGTAGTGCCGGGCCCAGTTGCGGACCACCGTCTCGGCCCGGACCGGCGCCACCAGGACGATCCCGGCCGGCGCGACGCCGGCCTCCAGGAGGCAGGCTACCCCCAGGGTGCCGAGGCTCATGCCCCGGAGCACCACCCGGCCAGGGTCCCCCCCCGCCCGGCGCAGGGCCTCCTCCCAGACCACCCGGGCGTCCCCGGGGAGGTGGCGGGGCGTGCGGCTGCCGCTGGAGGCGCCGACCCCCTGCCAGTCCACCACCAGGGAGGCCAGGCCCCGGTCCCGGAGCTGCCAGAGGATGGGGAAGCCGGCGAGGCCCCGGGTGCCGTGGGTGATGGAGGCCTCGGAGGCCAGGAGGTGCAGCACCACCGGCGCCCCGGGGTCGGCGGGGACGAAGACCCCCTCGAGGACGGCGTCGCCGCCGGCCGGCAGGCGCACCCGCTCCGTCCCCGGGGGGAAGTCCTCCAGGTCGAGCTCGGGCAGCCCCCCCTCCAGGACCGCCGGGGGCACCACGGCCCCGGTGGCGGCCAGGAAGACGTGGAACCTGGACGGCCCGGGCAAGGCCGCCGCCGCCCTCAGCGGCCCGAGCCGGCCTGGACGGGAGCGCCTTGCCAGGAGATGCGCCGCAGGCGCTCCTCCCGCTCCGCCGCGAAGCGACGGATGGCCTCCAGGAGGTGTTCGGGATCCAGGTGGGACTCCTGGACGATCTCCTGGAGGGAGCCGCCGGTGCGCCAGCGGTCGTCCCAGTCGGAGCCCACGGCGTAGGCGAAGGCCACCTGGTGGGCCGTCCACGGCCCCATGAGGTGCCGGGCGCCGTTGGTCAGGAAGGTGCTGTCCAGGAAGTCCTCGTGGCTCACGAGCTGCTCCCTCCACGACTGCGGCTGGAGCATGAACAGCTCGTGGCTGATGGCGGCCACCAGCTTGACGTTCGGGCCGTCCCCGTCGAAGGCGCCGGCCTTCAGGAGCTCCACCACCGAGGCGGTGGTGGAGGTGCCCCGGACGAAGATGCAGCCCTCCCGGGGCCGGCTCGGGTCGTAGTCCCGGATCAGGTAGGCGCCCTTCGCCGCCTCCATGTGGGAGGCCATGCCCAGGGCCTCCCGGTCCGGCACCTCCACCGGCGGCCGGGTCAGGTGCAGGGCGATGATGGGCGGGCCGGCGGCCAGGGCCGCCACCAGGGCCGGCGCCACCTCGTTGGGCTCCCAGGGGTGCAGGTCGATGACCTGGCCCTTGGGGAAGAGCTGGGTGACGCCCGGCGCGAAGACGCCGAAGTGGGTGCGGCTGTCCTCGGCGGTCTCCGGGCCGCTGTGCCCGGCCACCCAGATGACCTTGCCCACCCGCATCTGGCTGTCCTGGGCGAGCTGGCTGAAGAGGCGCATCGGCCCGTACTTCAGGTAGGAGAAGGAGCCGTAGGTGCTGCAGGCGCCCCAGAAGCCGGCGTACTCCTCCTCGGGCCGGTCCGAGAGGTTGGTGCTGGCGATGCCGCACATCAGGCCGGCATTGGTGAACTCGGTGATGCCGGTGGGCAGCAGCGCGCCTTCGGGGCTGCGCTCCCGGTGGAACCAGCCCCAGCCCTCCGCCTCGCCCCAGCCCTCGGCGAAGCCAAAGATGTTGGTGGACTCGGCCAGGTCGGCGCTGCAGGCCAGGACCAGGGGCCGGCCATAGCGCCGGCGGCCGTAGGCGTTCAGCCAGGCTCCCACCCGGGCGAAGCCCTTGCGATTGGGTTGCCGCTCGCCCGGGGCGAAGAAGAGCTCCGCTGGCAGCCGTGCGGGATCGGTGATCTCCGGATCCCGGGCCGGATCCTGGCCGGCCTGGACGCAGACGCCGTCGAGTCGCTCGGGCACGCTCTCGCCGAGCTCCACCAGCCGGTCGGCCAGCCAGGCGCAGAAGGCCTCGTCGTCGAGGAGGGAGAGGACCTTCTGCATGTTCCGGGCGGTCTGCTCCCGGAAGGCCTCGTCGCTCTCGGGTCGGGGGTCGCCGAAGCCGTCGAAGTCGATGCCGTACTTCTCGGCGAAGGGCCGCTTGGTCTCCCAGAAGGGCTCCGAGTTGGCCTTGTGGGGGGCGCCGTGGGACTTGTAGCCGGTGACCACGTAGCCCCGGCCCTTCACGGTCCGGAACCAGGTGCAGCGGGGCCGGTTGCCCTCGGCGAAGACACTGTCCAGGAGGGCCCGGGTGATCTCCTCGAAATCCTCGCCCTTCTCAGTGCCGTGGGTGAGGAAGCCGTAGCTCTCGAACCAGGTTCGGGGCGTGCCCGGCACCACCTCGGAGAAGGGCCGGGGGTCGATGCCGTAGTCGTTCCAGTCCAGGAGGTAGTTGAGGTTGCCGAGCCCGAGGGCCCAGGCCGTGTTCTTGGCCTCGTGGTGGGTGCCGGCGGTGTGCCCGCCCTCGCCCTCCAGGGCGAAGACCCGGACCTCGCCGGCGCCGGCTCGCTTCAGGGCGGTGGCGATGCCCACCGCCGTCGAGGCGCCGTGGCCGCTGGGACCGGTGTTGGCCTTGAGGAGCAGGGTCTTGCCCTCGCACTCGGCGTGGCCGGGCAGCCCGCCGCTGTGGCGGAGGTTCAGGAGGTCCTCCCAGACCACCATCCGTTCCAGACCGCCGGGCACGGCGTAGCGCTCGTCCCCGGTCCTGGCGTGCATCCGCCGCAGGGCCTCGTTGTAGACGGCCAGGAGCCCGTAGATCATCGGCACGCAGTGGCCGGCAATGAGGACGAAGCGGTCCCCGAAGGGCTTGAGGGGCTGGCGCACGTCCCAGCGCATGGCCCCCGACAGGGTAAGGGCCACGGTGGCGGGAACCTTGGAGCGGGAGCCGCCCGGGTGGCCGCTCTGGCGCAGGTTGAGCATGAGGTCGATCAGCTGATCGGTCATGTCGGCAACCTTCTGCCAGTGGCCGAAGACGGGGCGGAGTTCGTCGAGGCTCGGGCGTGTACGGGGCATGGGTCAGACGCGGGCAGAGGCCTCCATGACGGGCGGGATGCCGACGCCGAAGCGTTCGAAGCCGTGCTCCCGCATCAGCTTGGCGGAGTAGACGTTCCGGCCGTCGAGGATCAGGCGGCGGCGCATCAGGCCGGCCATGCGCTCGAAGTCGGGCCGGCGGAACTCGTTCCACTCGGTGCACAGCAGCAGGGCGTCGGCTCCGGCCAGCACACCGTAGGGATCGTCGCTGTAGCGGATGCGGTCGCCGAAGATGCTCCGGGCCACTGGGATCGCCACGGGGTCGCAGGCCGCCACCTGGGCGCCCCGCTCCAGGAGACCGTGAATGATGGGGATGGCCGGCGCCTCCCGCATGTCGTCGGTCCGGGGCTTGAAGGCCAGACCCCAGACGGCGAAGCAGCGGCCCTCGAGGTTCTCGCCGAAGAGCTCCACCACCCTCTCCAGCAGCAGGCGCTTCTGCCGCTCGTTGACTTCTTCCACCGCCTCCAGGATGCGGAAGCCGTAGCCGTGCTCCTGGGCGGTCTGCATCAGGGCCTTGACGTCCTTCGGGAAGCAGGAGCCGCCGTAGCCGATGCCCGGGAAGAGGAAGGCGGTGCCGATCCGGGAATCGCTGCCCACACCCTGGCGCACCAGGTTGACGTTGGCGCCCACCCGGTCGCAGATCCGGGCGATCTCGTTCATGAAGGAGATGCGGGTGGCCAGCATCGCGTTGGCGGCGTACTTGGTGAGCTCGGCGCTGGCCGGATCCATGTGCATGATCGGCTTGCCGGTGCGCACGAAGGGGGCGTAGAGCTCGTCCAGGACCTCGAAGGCCTCCTGGGAGTCGGCGCCGATGACCACCCGGTCGGGCTTCATGAAGTCGTCCACCGCGGCGCCTTCCTTGAGGAACTCCGGATTGCTGACCACGTGGATCTCGTGCTCGCTCCGGGCCCGGGCGGCGGCCTTGACCCGGGCCGCCGTGCCCACCGGCACGGTGGACTTGTCGACGATGATCTTTGGCCCGTTGGCGTAGCGGCCGATGTCCTCGGCCACCTGCAACACCGCCGAGAGGTCGGCGGAACCGTCGGCCCCCGGGGGCGTGCCGACGGCGATGAAGATCACCCGGGAAGCCTGCACCGCTTCCTGGAGGCCGGTGGTGAAGCGCAGGCGCCCGTCCCGGACGTTGGAGCGCACCAGCTCCTCCAGGCCCGGCTCGTAGATGGGGATCTCCCCCTGGCGGAGGCGGGCGATCTTCGCCTCGTCGATGTCCACACAGAGGACATCGTTGCCCATTTCGGCGAAGCATGTGCCGGCCACGAGGCCGACGTATCCGGTACCGACAACGGCGATGCGCATGGATGGGGAATCACTCGGGAATCAGCGTTCGGAGCCCCGCTCTGGCCCCTCTTCTACGTAACCCAGCTCCGAGAGAAGGGCAGTCATGCCAGCCGACTCCTGCATCGGGATGTTGGCGTGGGGGGCGGACTCCCAGCGGCGGAACTCCTCGAGTCCCGCCCGGGAGAAGGGGTCGGCGAGGGGGGATTGTAGCCACCGCGGCTCGCTCTCTCCCGGGTCCCGGGCCAGGTCGAAGAGCATGCCCTGCTTCCGGCGCAGGTCCCACACGAACTTCCGGTCCTCCTGGCGCCAGGCCCACATCCGGGAGCCCCGGGGCATGTACAGGTCCATGAGGACGTCGTGGCCGCCGGCCTCCGGATCCTCCCACAGGGGCCGGAGGTCCCGGCCGGCCCGGTCCGTCCAGGAGGGGATGCCCGCCAGGCCGAGGAGGGTGGGAGCCAGGTCGTAGAGGGCAGCCGGCGCCGCCACCACCTGCCCGGCCGGCACCGCGCCAGGTGCCCGGAGGACCATGGGAATCCGGGTCACCTCCTCGTAGAGGGTCTTCTGGTGACCACGGCCACCGTGCTCCAGGAACTCGTCGCCGTGGTCGGCGGTGATGGCGAGGACCACCCGGTCGGCCAAGCCCCACTCCTCCAGCCGGGACCAGAGGCGGGCGATCTGGTCATCGGTGTAGCGGATCTCGGCCTCGTAGAGGGCCTGGAGCCGGGGCAGCATCTCCTCCCCCCAGGGCTTCCGGTCGAAGCCCCGGAACTCCCGGGGCCCCTGGAGGCCCTCGGGCCAGAAGAGGTCGGCGTACTCCGGGGGCGGCAGGTAGTCGTAGTGGGGGTCCCAGAGGTGCAGGAAGAGGAAGAAGGGCTGCTGCCGGTGGTCTTCCTCCGCCAGCCACGCCAGGGCGGCGTCCACCACCCGCTCGCTGCAGCGGGCGTCCTCGTGGGAGGCCTCGTGGAGGGTGCCCAGGGAGCGGTCCGGGTCGGCGATGGTCTGCACCGTCTCCAGCCCCTGGAGGTAGGGGGCCGCCCCCACGTAGGTCTCGAAGCCCTTGCCGAAGCCCCAGGCGGGGTGCAGGAAGGGGGCCGAGTAGAAGCCCGCCGTCCGGTAGCCGGCCCGGTGGAAGCGGGCCGCCAGGGTCTCGGCCTCGGGGTCGAGGCGGGAGAGGCGGTTGCGGACGCCGTGCTCCAGGCAGTTCATGCCCGTGAGCAGGGAGACGTGGCTCGGCAGGGTCCAGGAACTCGCCGCCTCGGCCTGGTCGAAGCGGACGCCCTCGGCGGCCACCCGGTCCAGGAAGGGCGTCGTGAGCTCCTCGGGGTTGCCGGCGGAGCGATGCCCGTATGCGGAGCAGAAGTCGGCCCGGAGGCTGTCGATGGAGATCAGGACCACCGGGCGGCCGTTCGCCGGCAGGGGGCCCGCCGCTTCCGGCTCCCGGGAGCAGGCGGCGCCCAGGAGCAGGAGCACCGCCGAGGCGAGGCGGGGGAGGGCGGCGGACCGGCGGGTGCGGGCGACGCGACGCAGCGGCAGCATTCCGGGATTCTACCGGTGCTCCCCGACCGTCCCGGGCTCCCGGGCCAGGGCGCCCCCGGCCAGGAGGGCCGCCGGTCCGAGGAGGTGGAGGAAGAGGCGGTCGGGAATGCCGGTCTGGCGCAGGTGGGTCAGGGCCCACGGGGTCACCAGGAGGACCAGGGCGTAGAGGATCAGGCCGCCCAGGAGCAGCAGGGTCAACCAGCGGGCGTCGGCGTCCCGGAAGCGCCGGCCCAGGGGCAGGGCCAGGAGGACGGCCAGCCAGAGCAGGCCCCAGGAGAAGAGGTCGGTGAACTCCCAGCGGTAGTAGCGCAGGAGGATGTCCCGGCGCTTCTCCCTGTAGTCGGGATTGTCCGGTTCCAGGAGGCCGGCCATGGCCATGGGCGTCCGCTCCTTGGGCTCGTCCATGGTCCAGGCCTGGAGGACGGCCGCCGGGCGCAGCCGGGCGCCGTAGTTCTCGTCGATGGCCGGCAGCCGGCTGCGGTGGACGAGCCAGGGGGCGGCCGCCAGGGCGGTGGCGGCCAGGGCCAGGAGGAGGACCCGGCGGCGGGCGCCGTCCAGGAGGCCCCGGGGATCGCCCGCCGCCAGGGCCAGGAAGAGGACGGCGGTCAGGCCCAGGGCCTCGTTCTTGACCTGGACGGCACCGGCCAGGGCGAGGCCCGCCAGGAGGGCCACCCGGCGCCGGGCCGGCTGCTCCCGGGCCCGGAGGAGCAGGGCGCAGGCCAGGGTCAGGAGGGCTGCCAGGGGCAGGTCGGCGCCCCCCCCCAGGGAGACGTCGCCGCCGAGGCCGGCCCGGGCCAGGTCCCGGGTGCCGCCCCGGAGGAAGTTGCGGACGTACAGGATGGGCGTGGCCGCCGCCAGCAGGGCGCCCCAGGCCGCAGCCCGGGTGGAGACCGCCCGGAGCCCCAGGCTCACCGCCGCCGGCAGGGCCGCTGCCCAGAAGGCCAGGGGCCACTGGACCCAGCGGTCGCTCCAGGCGCCCCCGGCATGGGCCGCCAGGGCCTCGAGAATGGGGATCCCGAGGGGGTAGTTCGGGTGGGTCATGATCCGGCCCACCTCGCCCTGGACGGCGGTGAAGGCCGGGTCCAGTCCGTCGCCGGAGTAGAAGAGCACCTTCCCCTTGGCGGCGAAGTGGAAGATGGGGTCGAAGGCGTTCAGGGGCAGGAGGAGGGTGGCCACCACCGAGGCGAGGCCCAGACCCCAGACCAGGTACCGCTGCCAGCCGAGGAGGGCCGGGGCGAGGAGGAGGGCCCGGTCCTGGCGCTCCCGGAGGACCCGGCGGAGGCCCAGGGCAAGGCCCGCGGCCAGGAGGAGCAGGACCACCGGCCGGGTGAAGGGCAGGCCGGCGGCCAGGAGGAGCATGCCGGCCGTCATCCAGGCGGCGCTGCCCAGGAGGAGGGCGGCGGCCTGCTCCTCCCAGGGGTCCCGGGGCAGGGAGCGGCGGCAGGGGAGCAGGGCCCGGCCCAGGAGCCAGGCGGCCAGGACCACCAGCAGCCCGCCGAGACAGCCCATCACCGGTCCTGCCCCCCCCCAGCGCCCTGCTGGATCCGGAACAGTCGCCAGTCGGCCATGCGGAAGTCCTCGTTCTGGACGAAGAACAGCAGCCAGTCGGCCCCGGTCCTGCGGATCAGCTCCTGCAGGTACTCCTCGGGCCAGTAGGCGCCCCGGGCCGGTCCCTCCTCGAGGATGCGCTGCACCCAGTCCCAGTACTGGGGGATCGTGCCGCAGGCCAGCTCGGGCCGGGGCAGGAGCAGGCGGGCCGGGAGGAGACGGTAGTTGAGGGGCAGGTACCAGCGGCCCCGGGGGGCCAGGCTGCGCATGGGCAGCCAGGGGACCAGGAGCACCGTGGCCTCCTCGGGTGCCTCCCCGGCTTCGGCCAGGGCTGCCCGGAAGCGGGCCTCGAAGGTGGCCAGCTCCGGGTCCAGCCACATCGGCCAGGCATCGGTGCCCACCCGCAGGTAGTCGAGGCCGGCCTCCTCGGCGGCGCCGCCCGGCCAGCGCCCCCAGAGGTCGAGGAGCGCCCGCCCGGCCATGGTCGCCGCCACCCGGGAGAAGTCCGGCGCCTGGATGTAGTCGGGCCAGGGGCAGCCCAGGACCAGGAGGTCGGCCCCCTGGAGGGCGGCCCAGGGATCGGCGAGGATCTCCGCCTCCCGGCCCAGGAGGAAGCGGGCCGCCCGGAGGTCGCCGGGGTCGGTGGCCCGGACCCGGACGCCGGCTGCGGTCAGGATGTGGACCAGCTCCACCGCCGGCGCCTCCGCCGAGGGCTGGCCGCCGGGCTCCGCCGCCAGCCCCCAGATGCAGGCCACGATTGCTCCCCCCCCCTCTGGCTTGCGGGCCTGGATCTCCTGGACCAGCTCCCGGATCTGCCGCTGGTTGCGCTCCACCGACAGCTTGTAGGGGGGATAGGCCTCGGGGGCGGGGACGAAGCCCCAGCGGGCGGCCTTCCCGGCGAAGGCGCCGAAGAAGAGCAGCGGGAGGATCGCCGCCGCCAGGTGGAGGCGGGCGACGAAGCCCCGGAGGACGGGCGGCAGACCCTGGAGGCCCATGGGCGGCGAGGATTCTAGGGGGGCCGGGCCGCTGCTAGCCTGCCCCGGCGTGAAACCCGGCCGCGGCATCCCTTCTTCCTGGCTCCTGGGCGTCCTCGGGGCAGGCGCTCTGGTCGCCCTGGCCGCGGGGACCCTCGGGGGGCGGGCCATGCAGCCCGGGGACCTGCCCCGGGCCGGGATCGCCCTGGCCGTCCTCCTCCTCGTGGCTCTCGTGCCCTGGCGGAAACGGGCACCCGCCCTCCCGGCCCGCCTCCGCTCCCCCGGGGCCGGCACCGCCCTGGTCCTCCTCCTGGCGGCCCTGCCGACCCTCCTGGCCGCCCGCCTCCTGGACGCCACCGTCTCCAACGACGAGGCCTCCCTCCTCCTCCAGGCCCGGATCTTCGCCTCGGGGCACCTGGCCGAGCCCCTGCTCCAGCCCTCCTGCCCGCCGGTCCCCGGACAGCCCGGTCGCCTGGCGGGGGTCTGCCCCCTGCACCGGCGCCAGGTCCTGGAGCTTCCGGAGCGGGGGCTGCGCTGCTCCAAGTACCCGCCGGGCGCCGCCCTGGCCCTGGTTCCCGGCGTGGCCCTCGGGCTCCCCTGGCTGCCGGTCCTGGTGGCCGGCCTCCTGGACGTCCTCCTGGTCCTGCACCTGGCCCGGCGGCTGGGTGTCCCCGGCCTGCCCGCCGCCCTCCTCCTGGTCCTCTCGCCCTTCTTCCTCCTGGTCCAGGCCTCCTGGCAGTCCGAGGTCTTCTCGGCGCCCGGGGTCCTGACCGCCGCCGCGGCCCTCCTCGCCCTCCGCCGGGCCCCCGACCGCACCCTCCCGGCCCTGGCCCTGGGCGCGGCCTGTGGCCTCGTCTTCCTGGTCCGGCCCCTGACCGGGGTGGTGGCCGCCGTGGCCCTTCTCCC
>CAYMFV010000094.1:0-9341 GCA_964389745.1 uncultured Planctomycetales bacterium
TTTTCAAGCAGAAGACGGCATACGAGTTTTCTGCCTGTCTCGTGGGCTCGGTGATTTGTATAAGAGACAGGGTCCTCGCTGCTCACCTCCTCGTGGGTGACGGCCTTGACCACGTCGGGGCCGGTGATGTGCATGTAGGAGCTGCCCTCGACCATGAACACGAAGTCGGTGAGGGCCGGGGAGTAGACCGCCCCCCCCGCGCAGGGGCCCATGATGGCCGAAATCTGGGGCACCACCCCGCTGGCCAGGGTGTTGCGCAGGAAAAGGTCGCTGTAGCCGGCCAGGGAGGCGACCCCCTCCTGGATCCGGGCCCCCCCGGAATCGTTCAGCCCGACGATGGGGATCCCCACCTTCATCGCCAGGTCCATGATCTTGCAGATCTTCCGGGCGTTGGTCTCGGACAGGCTGCCGCCGAAGACGGTGAAGTCCTGGCTGAAGACGGCCACCGGCCGCCCCTCCACCCGGCCGGTGCCGGTCACCACCCCGTCGCCGGGGATGCGCTGCTGCTCCATGCCGAAGGCGTTGCAGCGGTGGATGACGAAGGCATCCACCTCCTCGAAGGAGCCCTGGTCCAGGAGCAGCTCGATCCGCTCCCGGGCGGTGAGCTTGCCCCGGGCGTGCTGGGCCTCGATGCGCTTCTCGCCGCCACCCAGCAGCGCCCGGGCCCGCAGCTCCGCCAGCCGTTCCTGCACGCGCCGCGTCATGTCCGTTCCTCCTCCTCCTCCTCGCCCGCAGTCGCTCCCCCCCCCTCGACCAGCTCCACCAGGACGCCGCCGGTGCTCGCCGGGTGGAGGAAGGCCACCCGGCTGCCGTGGGTGCCGGGGACGGGATCCTCCTGGAGGGTCCGGGCACCGGCGGCCCGGACCTGCGCCAGGGCGGCGGCACAGTCGGCCACGGCCAGGGCCACGTGGTGCAGACCCGGCCCCCGGCGGGCCAGGAAGCGGCCCACGGGGGTGTCCGGGCCCAGGGGACGGAGCAGCTCCACCCGTACGGCGCCGGCGTGGAGCATCTGCACCTCCACGCCCTGGTCCGCCACCACCTCCCGGTGGCCTTCCCGGAGGCCCAGGACGTCCCGCCAGAAGGCAGTGGCCGCCTCCAGGTCGGCGACTGCGATGGCGATGTGCTCGATGCCGGGCTGCTGGGACATGGTCCGGGGGCAGGGTGGGGGCCGGGAGTATAGGCACGGCCAGGTCCTCAGAAGACCGCCGGCGGCTCGTAGGCCGGGAAGACCTCCTCCAGGGCGGCGCAGATCTCGCCGACGGTGGCCAGGGCCTCCACCGCCGCCAGCACCGGCGGCCCGAGGGGCGTCGCCGAGTCGGCGGCCGCCCGCCGGACCCCGTCCAGGGCCCGGGCCACGGCGGTGGCGTCCCGCTCGGCCCGAAGTCGCTCGAGGGCCACGAGGATGGCCGCCCGGGCCGCCGGGTCGGGACGGAAGACGTCGACCGGCGCCTCCTCCTCCGGCGGGTAGCAGTTCACCCCCACCACCACCCGTTCCCCCGACTCCACCAGGCGCTGGTGGCGCAGGGCCTCCCGGTGGATGGCCCGCTGCACGTAGCCGGCCTCCACCGCCCCCACCATGCCGCCGAAGTCGGTCTCTACCCGGCGCAGCTCCTCCCGGGCCGCCTCCTCCAGGTCCCGGGTGAGACGCTCGACCAGGAAGGAGCCGCCCAGGGGGTCGGCCACGTCGGCGACGCCGCTCTCGTGGGCCAGGACCTGCTGGGTACGCAGGGCCAGGAGGGCCGAGGCCTCGGTGGGCAGGCCGATGGCCTCGTCCCAGGCGTTGGTGTGCAGGCTCTGGGTCCCGCCGAGGATGGCCGCCAGAGCCTGCACCGTCACTCGCACGGTGTTCACCAGGGGCTGCTGGCTGGTCAGGGTGCTGCCCCCGGTCTGGGTGTGGAAGCGGAGCATCCGGGCCCGCTCGTCCTGGATGCCGAGGCGCTCCTCCAGGAGCCGGGCCCACAGGCGTCGAGCCGCCCGGAACTTCGCCACCTCCTCGAAGAGCTCGTTGTGGGCGTTGAAGAAGAAGGACATGCGCCGGGCGGTGGCGACCACGTCCAGGCCCGCCGCCCGGGCCGCCTCCAGGTAGGCCAGTCCGTCACCCAGGGTGAAGGCGACCTCCTGGACGGCGTTGCAGCCCGCCTCCCGCATGTGGTAGCCGGAGACGGAGATGGGGTTGAAACGGGGGGCGGTCTCCTGCTGCAGCCGGAAGAGGTCCACCGCCAGGCGCATGCTCGGGCGCACCCCGAAGCGGAAGTTGCCCCGGGCGATGAACTCCTTGAGGATGTCGTTCTGGACCGTGCCCCGGATCGCCGCGGGAGCCACCCCCTGGCGCCTTGCCAGGACCACGTACATGGCGAAGAGGACCAGGGCCGTGGCGTTGATGGTCATGCTGGTGGACACCCGCTCCAGGGGAATGCCCGCCAGCAGGGCCTCCAGGTCCCGGAGGGAGTTGATGGCCACCCCGACCTTGCCCGCCTCCGGCAGGGCCAGCTCGTGGTCGCTGTCGTAGCCGATCTGGGTGGGCAGGTCGAAGGCGACGCTCAGGCCGGTCTGGCCCTGCTCCAGGAGCCAGCGGAAGCGCCGGTTGGTGTCCGCGGCCGAGGAGAAGCCGGCGTACTGGCGCATGGTCCAGTAGCGGCCCCGGTACATGGTCGGGTGGATGCCCCGGGTGTAGGGCGGCTCCCCCGGCCCCTCCGCCAGCGGCTGCACCGCCCCCGGAAAGCAGCAGGGCTCCAGGGGCAGCCCGCTGGCTGAAAGGAAGGCCTCCTTGCGTTCGGGATGGCGCCGCCGGTACGGCTCCCACACCTCCTCCCGCCAGCGCTGTGCAGGATCCTCGGTCATGGCGAGGCATTGTAGAAGGGTGGTGGGCTGCTAGCCTGGACTCGCCTCCGCTCGTTGGAGGCTTGCCCCCCCACCGATCCCGCGCATCGATCCACCCCATGAGAAGCATCCTGCCCCTCCTGGCAGCGGCCCTCCTCCTGCCCGCTGCCCTCCACGCCCAGGCCAACGCCACCGCCACCCTGGTGACCTACGGCGACGTCCTCGGAGCGCCCGGCCAGGCCGTGGCCAGCGGGCTCACGCCGAGCACGACGGCCTACATCCTCCCCTCCACCCGGAACACCGGCAGCAACTACCTGGTGGGTCTCTCCGGCGACCCGAACGACGCCCTGGCGGTCGACATCGACCTGGCGGCCCAGGGCACCCTGTTCACGGGCAGCAGCGACGCGAACGGGGTGTTCACGGCCAACTACGCCCTGCCCAACAACCCGGCCTACCTGGATCTGCCCGTGTACTGGCAGGGCTTCACCTACCCCGGCGGCACCGGCGGCGGCATGTTCCAGGACTTCACCAACCTCCGGGTGATGACCCTGAACGCCGCGGACCGCTGGCAGCCCACAACCAGGCCCGCGCCCCTGGCGGCCGCCAATCTGGCCTGGGCGGCCACCGCCTGGGACGGCTTCGGCAACCCCACCGAGCTCTTCGTCTGCGGCGGCGGCCCCGCCCTCCTCACCGACTCCCAGACGCCCTACCCGACCATCGACCAGGCCTGGCTCTACGACGCCCTCCGGGACGAGTACACCCTCCTCCCCGGAACCATGAACGTCAGCCGGGCCTTCCACACGGCCACGCGCCTCCTGGACGGCCGGATCCTGGTGGCCGGCGGCATCACCTTCGGTGGCCAGAGCGGCAGCAACTACTACACCGAGGTCCTGGACAGCGCCGAGGTCTACGACCCGGCGACCGGCACCTGGACCGTGACCGGCCCGATGCGGCGCTTCCGGGCCGGGCACACCGCGACCCTCCTCCCCGACGGGCGGGTCCTGGTGGCCGGCGGCACCCAGGGCAACAACCAGCACCAGCTCTTCGACATCTTCGACATCCTGGGCACGGCCCTGGCCAACTCCGAGATCTACGACCCGGCCTCGAACTCCTGGTCCAACGGCCCCGTGATGCACGAGCCCAAGGCCGGGCACGTGGCGGTGACCCTCCAGGACGGCCGCATCGCCATGCTGGGCGGGATCACCCACACCACCATCATCGGCGTGCCGGTGCCCGACTTCTCCGACGTCATCTCCATCTACGACCCGGCGGCCAACTCCTTCAACGCCAAGGACTTCATGCGCGCCAAGCGGGCACTCTTCGGCGCCGCCCTCATGCCCGACGGCAAGGTCTTCATCGCCGGCGGCGCCGGCGGCGACATCTTCAACATCGGGCCCATCAAGCGCACCGAGCTCTACGACCCGAGCACCGGCACCTCCACCAACATGCCGGACCTGCCCACCGCGGTGGCCTTCTCCCGGGCCATGGCCCTGGCCAGCGGCCAGGCCCTGGTGGTGGGCGGCGCCACGGGCTCCATCGACGACCCCGACCCCGTCGCCGACCTGTCCCTCTTCGACCCGGCCGGCGGCGGCTCCATCACGCCTCTCACCCCCATGCTCGTGCCCCACGGCGGCGGCGTGATCGAGCTCATGGCCGACGGCACGGTGCTCGCCAGCGGCGGCGAGACCTTCCCGAGCGGCACCGCCACCGACGCCTCCGAGTCCTACTCGCCCTGACCGGGCACCGCTACCAGCGGACGCTCCAGCCGACCGCCAGGGACCAGATGGCCACCCGGTAGCGGTCGTAGGAGAAGTCCGAGAGGACGCTGTTCGGCCCTGCCCGGTAGACCTCGGGCAGGGCCCCCACCAGGGCCACGTGCCAGGCACTGCTGGCGCCGCTGCGCCAGGAGGCACCCATCGCCACGTGCCAGGTGTTGAACACGTGGGAGCCCGGCGACACGGCGCCGGCGGTCGGACTGGTCATCCAACCGACCCCGGCGCGCACGGTCCAGGCCGGGCTGAAGTCGTGCTCCACGGCCAGGGCGGCGGTCCAGACGTCCCGCCAGCGCAGGTCCATGTCGAAGGAAGTGCTGCCGTCGCCACCGATCAGGTTGGTGAAGTCGGGGTTGCTCGGATTGGTGAGCAGGGCCGTGAAGCCGTTGAAGGTGGCGGACCAGTCGGTCCAGGAGAAGTCCAGGTGGACCCGGTCCGCCGGTCCGGCCGCGTGGCTGACCCCGATGCCGAGCTGCTGGGGAAAGCGGATGTCCTCGAAGCGCAGGTCGTAACGGGTCCGGCCGTCCAGGTTGAAGGGCTCGCCGTTGATGATGGGCCCGAGCTCCGGGTTCAGGTCCACGACCACGTTGCCGGTCAGGTCCGCCGGCAGGGTGGCCGAGCGGTACCAGACGGCCACACGCGTCTCCTCCCGGGGTGCCCAGACCAGGCCGGCCATGAGCCCGGCCATCAGGTCGGCCTCGACGTCGCCGTCGTACTCGGCCTGGAAGGAGTTCACCCCCCAGAGGCCCTGCAGGAACTCCCCCCAGGTGGTCCCGGGCAGGATCTCGCCCTGGAGGGTGTCCAGGAGCCCGAACTCGGTGGCGGACTGGAGACCGATGCGCGTGTGCCGGATGGAGGCGCCGGCACCGATGGCGAGCTGGTCGGAGACCCGCCAGGCCCAGGAGGGCTGGAGGCCTACCTGGATCAGGCGGTTGTCCACGGGGATCTCCCGGGAGCGTCGCGGCACGCCCAGCTCCAGGAGGGTCTGGCGGCGCACCTCGATGTCACCGGCGAAGGTGGGCAGGAGGGTCAGGGCCACCGCGTGCCCGCCCCCGAGGTCCATGCCCCAGCCGAGCCAGGCGGCGCCAGCCAGGGAGGCATCGGCCCGGAAGCGCTCGCCGGAGATGGTGTTGCGGCCGCTGGCCGGGGCCCAGAAGGCCCGGAGGTCGGCCTCCACCGCCTGGCCGGGGCCCCCGTCCCCGAGGAGGAAGCCGAGGATGGCCGGGTTCCGGGCCGACTCCAGGAGGCTGTCCGCCGCCGCGGCGCCGGCCCCGGCCCGCCCCGCGGCCAGGGCGGAGTAACCGGTGGGCTCGCCCCCGAGCTGGCCGGCGGCCGGCGTCGCCAGGAGGATCCCGAGGAGGACGGTGGCCGGGACCCTCACTCCCAGCCCTCCTCGCCGCCCGGGGCGTGGTCGCCCAGGAAGGCAAGAAAGGCGGCCACGTCCTCGGCCAGGTCGGCCTCCCAGACCATGGACTCGCCGGTGGCAGGGTGCTCGAAGGCGAGGCGGGCAGCATGCAGGAGGGTGCGTTCCACGGGAGGGGCTCCGGCAGGAATCATGCCCGGCCCGAAGTTCCGGGCCCGGTACAGGGGGTCGCCCACCAGGGGCAGGCCGATGGCCGCCAGGTGGACGCGGATCTGGTGCCTGCGACCCGTGTGGGGCCGGACCCGCAGGTGGGCGAAGCCGGCGAAGCGCTCCACCACCTCCCAGTAGGTGAGGGCCTCCCGGGCCCCGGCCACCTGGGCCCCCGGGCGGAGGGTCCGGACCCGGTCCGGGCGCCGGCTGTCCCGGACCAGGGCCAGCTCCACCCAGTCGGAGCGGAAGCGGGGCCGACCGTAGACCACGGCCCGGTACTCCTTCTCCACGCTCCGCTCGGCGAACTGCTCCATGAGATCGGCGAAGGTCCGGGCCTCCAGGGCGGCCACGCACACGCCGGAGGTGTCCCGGTCCAGGCGGTGGACGACGCCCGGCCGCTCGGCCCCCTGGAGGGAAGGCAGTCCCGGGCCGAAGCGCTCCTCCAGCCAGCGGGCCACGCTCGGCCGGGGGTCGCCCCGGAAGTTGCCGTGCATGGGCAGGCCGGCCGGCTTGTCCAGGACCACGAGCCAGTCGTCCTGGTGCAGGACCGAGGGTACCAGGAGGGCCTCCCGCTCCGGCGGTTCGGGCACCTCCAGGACCAGCTCGGCACCGGCGTCCACCGGCGTCCCGGGCCGGAGGACCGGGGTGCCGTCCACCCGCAGGTGGCCGTCCCGGATCCAGCGGGCGAGGCGGGAGCGACTCCACCCGCCCTCCAGGAGGCGGGTGGCGGCGCGATCCAGGCGCTCGCCGGCCAGGGCTGGCGGCACCACTGCCCGGCAGTGGACGAGGGGGGTCATGGAAAGGGTTATCCCGGGCGGACGTCAGTGTAGACAGGCCGCCCGGGATGACGGCCACTGGCTGGCCGACCCGGGTATCGGCCGTTACCCTGTCCGGCCCTCCCGGCACCGCCGGACCCAGTCAGCATGCTGCACAGCCTCCTGCTCCTCGTCCTCGCCGCTCCGCCCCAGCAGGGAATCCAGGAGATTCCCGGACTGGTGGAGATCCCCGCGGGAACCACGACCATCGGGGCCGACGAGAAGGACCTCGAAGCCATGATCCAGGAGCACCCCGAGAGCGCCAAGGTCATCGGCGGCATGGGGCCCCGTTCCCAGGTCAAGGTGGAGCGCTTCTTCCTCTCCCCCACCGAGGTCACGAACGAGATGTACCTGGAGTTCGTGAAGGCCACCGGGCACATTCCGCCCACCGGCTGGGCGGTGGTCGACCGGGAGCTGCGTCTGGCCCTCCTCCTCGCCTTCCAGGAGGCCGACGCCACCGCCCGGTGGGAGCAGGTCTTCCCCCGCTGGTGGCGGGAACACTGGCAGGAGGAGGAATGGGTCGGCAAGACCCCGGACGGCCAGGAGAAGCGCTTCCCGATCCGCTGGCAGATGCCGCCGGAGCAGGCGCTGTTCCCGGTGGTGGAGGTGGACTACTACGACGCCGAGGCCTACTGCCGCTGGGCCGGCCTCCGCCTGCCCACCGAGGAGGAGTGGGTCCGGGCCGCCCGGGGCAACGACGGGCGCCAGTGGCCCTGGGGCGACACCTTCGACAAGTCCCTGGTGGCCTTCCGGGACACCCGGCCGGTGAGCCTGCGCCAGAAGCTGCTGCCCGTGAACTCCTTCCCGGGGAACGCCTCGCCCTTCGGCTGCGTGGACATGGCCGGCAACGTGGCCGAGTGGACTTCCAGTCCCTACGTGGAGCTGGCCGGCTTCCGGCCCTTCAGCGTCAAGATCAAGAAGACCCGCCAGACCGTCCGGGTCGAGCCCGACTTCGACCCCACGGCCGCCGTCGTCCGGGGGGGGGCGTACTCGCAGCCGGTGGACGCCACCCGCATCGACAGCCGGGTCGGTCTGTACCGGAACACCCGGGCCCCGGTCCTGGGCTTCCGGGTGGCCGCCAGCTCGGTGGCCGGCCTGGACGCCATTCGCTTCGCCAGTGCGGAGATGAAGGGGGACATCTTCCGGGGCCGCACCGCCCGGCACCTGGAGTACTCCATGGTCCTGGGGCTGCAGCACCACTATGCAGCCGACCTGGCCGCCGCCGTGGCGGCCCGGCGCAAGCCGAAGCGGCCCTACCCCGCGCCGGAACCGCCCGAGGGCTACGCCCTGCCCGGTGGCTTCGACTGCCTGGCGGTCGTGCCGGTGAAGGAGCTCGACGTCCCGACCACGGACCGGATGCGCAAGGCCGTGGAGGAGCAGGGGGCCATGGTCTTCGGCGTGCTCCACACCACCGTCCCCCTGGCCGAACCGAACGTGCCGCCGGGGACCTACTACCTGGCCTACGTGGGCGAGCTTGGCCCGGACGAGATCCTGGCCCGGGGCGGCACCCTGCCCCCCGAGGTCGCGAAGCGCCTGGGGCTCGATGACGAAGGGGAGGGGCCGAAGGTCGAGGTCGAGGAGAAGGAGGCGCCCTGGGTGACCCTGGCCGGCGTCCAGGTGCGCCCCAACCGGCAGACCCTGCTCCTGGTGGACCAGGAGCGGAAGGCCCGGGGCGCCATGGAGATGCGCCTGAAGCCCTCCACCGTGGTCCTGAGCAAGGCCAAGGGCCGCACCATCCTGGACCTGGACCGGCACCGGGTCGTGTTCCGCATGGTGGTCCCCGGAGGCAGCCGCCGGGGCTGGCAGTTCCAGGTGGCGGTGCGTCCCCTGGGTCCCGACGGACCCCTGGTCCGGGAAGGCTGGTGGGCCGGCACCTACGAGGTGATCCAGCCCAAACCCGACCAGTAGCGGGCCCCCCGGTCACTCCAGGCCCTCGAGGTTGGCGACCAGGGTCGCCACCTCCCGGGCCAGGAGATCCCGCCGCTCCCGCTCGCCGCTGACCGTCTCCGGGTCGGCGTTGGCCAGGAAGCGCTCGTTCGCGAGCTTCTTCTCCACCCCGTCCAGGCCCCGGCGGGCCCGCTGGAGCTTGCGCTCCAGGGAGGCCCGGAGGCGTGCGGGGTCGGCGCCAGCGGGCCGGGGCAGGAACACGGCCCCACCCTGGAAGGCGTCCGTGCCACAGCCCGGAGGCCGCTCGGCGCCGACGGCAATCTCCACCCGCTCGAGCCCGGCCAGGTGGCACAGGACGGGCGCTGCCTCGCGCAGGGTCCCGGCCAGGGCGGCGTCCTCGGCCCGGATCCGGCCACAGGGCCGGTCAGTCGGGGGCAGGTCCAGGAGGGCCCGGACGTTGCGGAAGGCCCGGAC
>CAYMFV010000095.1:0-9248 GCA_964389745.1 uncultured Planctomycetales bacterium
GTGCCCTTGCACGTGCTGCCGTAGGCGCCTCGGGCCGCCTCCCGGTAGGCATCCCGGAACGCCACGCCCTCCTCCGCCGCCCGGCGGAGGACGGCGGCGGTGGCGTGGAGGGCCGGGTCGGCGGCGGCCCGGCGCAGGGCCTCCTCCCGCCACTGCACCGCCGGCAGCAGCCGGGCGAGCAGTGGCAGCAGGGCGGCCATCCGGTCCCGGGCCCGGAAGAGGGGGGGCTTCAGCAGCTGGAAGTCCCGGTGGTAGCCGCTGGGGAGGTCCTGGAGGACGGCCAGCAGCGCCGCCCGGTCCTGGACGACCTGGCGGCAGCAGGCACGGGCCAGCTCCAGGAGGTCGGGGTTGCGTTTCTGGGGCATGAGCGAGGAGCCGGTCGTGAAGGCTCCGGGCAGCACCGCGAAGCCGAACTCCGCGGTCGTGAAGAGCCAGAGGTCGGCCACCAGCTTGCCGGCATCCAGGGCGACGCCCTCCAGCGCCGTCATCCAGGCCAGCTCGGCCCGGCCCCGGCCGTGCTGGACGGCGGTCACCGGCTCCTCCGGACCGGCGAAGCCGAGCTCCCGGGCGACCACGGCCCGGTCCAGGGGCAGCGGCACGCCGTAGCCCGAGCCGGAGCCCAGCGGGCACCACCGTAGCCGGCGGCGGGTCGGGAGCATGGGGAAGAGGAGAGGGCAGGTCCCGCGAGGCTGTGGCGCGGCCGGATGCTCCTAAGGCGCCTTGGGAACCAGCCTTGCAGCCAACGGAGGAGGCCGCGAGAGCCAAGCGTGAATGGGGTTGCCGGGTCTCAGAGTCGCGCTAGAATAGCAGTGCGCCTCAAGTGAGGCCTTCTTCCACAAGCCAAGACACTGAAGGAGTAAGCATGAGGAAGTACCTGCCTGCCTGCCTGCCTGCCTGCCCGCCTGCCTGCCTGCCTGCCTGACGGTTCTCTTGCTCGCCGGGCCGGCTTTCGGGCAGCGAACCATATGGGTCGACGCTGACGCCGGTGTGAGTGGAGATGGTACGCAAGCCTCTCCCTACTGGAGCCTGACGGATGCTATCGACTTCGGGCAGCGTCAGCCTGGTGACACGATCATGCTCGAGCTGAGCACAGCACCGTATGATGATCAGCTGCCGAACAAGGAGAGATTCCCCGTTTACATTCCGGCAGGAGTCAGGATCCAGGCCTGGAATGCTGATGGCAACGACAACGAGCGGGCCCGATTCATGGGCCAGGGCAACGCCTGCTTCCACGTTGAAGGCTCTCTTACGAGCGATACGACACAATTCCTGACGTATCTCACCACCCAGCCGCAACGCATGCCAGACACAAACCAGGGTATCGAGATCCACGACTTCCCCGTCGGGATCGAGCTGGATGTTCAGACGAAGGTGGATCTCGCGGCCGTCATCGATGGTGTGGCCTTCTACGGCTGCCAGAGGGCTGTGCAGCTCCTGTCTGCGGGCGGCTCTGCACCGATGACCCTCGACGTCACCGTCCAGCGCTGCCTGGCGCGCTCGCCGGACGGCTCGACGTCCTTGATGCCGACGGAGCATCTCTTCGAGTTCTCGCCTCAGGGAGAGCCCGGAGGGGTGAGCGGCCGACATGCCCTGAACATCCAGTTCCTGGGTTGCGACCTCCAGACGGAAGTCCTTGCCTTGCAAGCATCCATGATCCGCGTCGACCTGCCGCGGCGGACCGACCTGGACCTGGCGCTCCAGGGGGTCACGATCGCCGGGCGCCCGGCTGGTGCCTTGCCCCCCCTGCCGCCTCCTGTGGTGATCGGGAGGTCGGGAATCGAGGTGACCGCACCCACTGCCGAGAACAGAGTGGATGTGCGGCTGTCCAACACCAAGATCCACGACGCGCAGATGGACGGTGTGTACGTCGAGATTGCAGGTGACTTGGTAGCAGAGAGCAACACCTTCGCGACATTCGTGGCGGAGAACGGATGCGTGATCTCCGAGAATGGTGCGGCTGTGAGTCTGGACCGACAGCACAGCGCATCAGGAATCCGGCTCATCGCTACAGAGGCTGGTACCTGGACGACCGTTCGCGTGACGAACTCGCAGGTCAACAGCAACTACCGGCATGGCTTGTTCGCCGAGGGCTTCTCCTACCCGGACCAGCCCGATGAGTTCGGCAACGTGGTGCTCGGAAAGTCGGAGTTCCGGTTCAACGGCCAGTCGCCCCCCGGTCAGGCCCATGGAGTGTACTTCAAGGTCAAGGACTACGATATCTCGTCTATGAGCATGCACCACCTCTATCTGGCCAACAACTGGACCTCTGGCTTCCGGCTGGACGGGCAGGCAACAGGTGGGGACCAGGACCGCACCTACTCGATCAGGGCGTCGAACTGCGTGCTGTCCGAGAACCAGGGACGGAACCCGGTGGGCATCCACATGTTCGACTCCGCGCCTTTCGTGGTGTTCGGTGCGGGGAACAACACTGCGGTGATCCAGCTTGCGCAGCTCACAGTGACGGACAACGACGCGCCCTATGCCGTGGCGATCCAGTACGAGAACCAGGATCCGGAGGGGCTGGTGGTCAACACCGACCTCTGGTCGCCAGGATCGAACGTGCACAACTGCGTGCTCCACAAGAACGGGCCGGTGGTCGTGCAGGGCCTCGGCCAGAGTGACCAGGCCTTCTACCCCTGGCCTTCGGTGACCGCGCCGAGCACGCTATGGCGGGCGATGTTCAATTCGACGGAGTCGTCCAATCTCGGGATCCTGGGTGCACCGGATCCTCTTGCCTATGCTAGTGTGCGGCAGAACCAGTACGGCGATCCGCTGCTGGTGCTGCTCGCTGTTAGGACCGATCTGGGCTTGGTCTTCCCAGACCAATCGCAGGGCAGTCCGCTGATCGATGCCGGGATGGCGACGACC
This sequence comes from uncultured Planctomycetales bacterium, assembly GCA_964389745.1. GTDB lineage: Bacteria > Planctomycetota > UBA1135 > UBA1135 > UBA1135 > CAYMFV01. Next base: position 2,869 of record CAYMFV010000095.1, read on the forward strand.
GTGCCGGACACGACCAACGACGTCCGGGGCAAGCCCCGGCCTGATCTCCAGACTGGCATGAAGGACATCGGAGCCTACGAGGTGGAGCAATGAGTGCCATCCGCATGCGTAGAGGGAGGGACGCCCGCAGGAAGATGTTCCTGGTCCTCACGGGCGTGTTGCTCGGTTTCCCGACGGAACGCGTCGCGGCACAGGAGATCGTCGGCGGGCGGTGGGAGCAGTCCTTCCGCTGGGACCATTCGGTGATCCTCAACTACCAGGACGCCGGCGATGTGGCCTACTTGGACGACATCGATCAGGATGGGTGTGTGGACATGGTCTTCGGCGAGGGAGACTACAGCGACGCGTCGGTGATGGCGGTGTCGGGTCGGACGGGAGCGATCCTCTGGTACCGCGTTGCGCCGTTCCTCGGAGCCAATGGGTACCTGAGCCGCTTCGGCGACCGGATCGACGCCTCCATCGACCTCTTCGGGGGAGGAGTGCGAGATATCATCCTTTCGGGTGGCATGGAGGACTACTCGGGCAGGGGGGTGGTTTTGCTCGCATCATCCGAGAACCCAGTTGACCCCTGGATGATGTTGGGGGACCCGGGCAATCCGTCTGGAATAGGAGTGCCACAGTGGACAGACTTCGGTATGGGAATGCAGTCTGGCAATGTGGTGGGAGTGCCCGATTCGGACGGCGACGGATTCCATGACGTGCTCGTTGGCGCAGTCGGGGCCTCGCAGGTCACGAACCAGCGATCTCGTGGTGCCGTGTTCGCCTTCAGCTTGGGGGCTGGATTCCCACAAATCTGGCGTCTGGATGGCAGCCAGGAGTTCGGCTACTTTGGAGCGGCACTTGCCGCCATCGGAGACGTCACGGGCGATGGAAGGACTGAAGTGGCCATCGGGGAGCCGGGAAGCGACGTGGGCGCCCTGAACGGAGGTGCCATCCACATCTACGACGTGTACAGCCGGGCGATGATAGCGTCCTTCTACGGCACGCAGCCGTACCTCAGCTACGGCAGGCTGCTGGAGCCGCTCGGTGACGTGAACGGCGATGGAGTCCCAGATGTCCTGACGGGTTTCGAACTCGATTCTGCGGCGTACCCGAAAGGCTACGTTCGAGCGCTGTCCGGTGCCGATGGTTCCGAGATCTGGACGGCAACGGGCCCCCTGCCGGACCAGCAGTTCGGTCACAGCGCGGACTGCAGCTCCGACTTGGATGGTGACGGCATCCAGGACGCCGTGGTGGCTTCGCTCTGGCCGGTCGCGGGTGGCCGCTCTCGGGTGGACGTCTTCTCCGGAGCCACGGGTCAGCGGCTATGGACCTTCGAGCCAGCGGACAAGAGGACCGAGCTGGCCCGGCACCTCGCCGTCTGGGCGGATCCGGCCGGAGGCAGGGAGCCGAGGCTCCTGCTGCACAGCCACAACGAGTACGGCCAGCCGTACAAGGACTGGAACGAGGAACTCGTCTTCGAGCCCTTCCTCTGGCCCGGCCGGCGCATGGTGAGCGCCGCGACAGGCGGCCAGGTGCACTACGCCCTGGACTTCCCGGACACGGAGGCCGGCGCGGCCTATCGGCTCCTGGCCTCGGGGAGCGGGCGTGGCCCGACGACGCTCGGCGGTCTGGTGGTCCCGCTGACGGCGGACGCCCTCTTCCAGCGCTCGTTGCAGGGCCTGCTTCCCTGGACGTCGGGGGCGAGCGGCCAGCTGGACGCCTTCGGGGACGCGACGGCGTCGTTCACGCCGCCGGCGGGTGCCCTGTCGTCGTGGGTGGGGCGGACGCTGTGGACGGCGGCGGTGAGCTACAGGTCCTGGGGTTCCGGCCTGTCGTCGGTGGCGGTGCCCCTGGAGGTCCGTCCGTAGCCGCCACGGGCGGCCGCTGCCCGGTACGCATCCCGGAACGCCACGCCGCTTTCCGCTGCCCGGCGGAGGGTGGCGCCGGTGGCGTGGAGGGCCGGGTCGGCGGAGGCCCGGCGCAGGGCCTCCTCCTGCCACTGCACCGCCGGCAGCAGCCGGGCGAGGAGGGGCAGCAAGGCGGCCACCCGGTCCCGGGCCCGGAAGAGGGGCGGCTTGAGCAGCTGGAAGTCCCGGTGGTAGCCGCTGGGGAGGTCCTGGAGGACGGCGAGCAGCGCCGCCCGGTCCTGGACCACCTGCCGGCAATGGGCCCGGGCCAGCTCCAGGAGGTCGGGGTTGCGCTTCTGGGGCATGAGGGACGAGCCGGTGGTGAAGGCCGCGGGCAGCACCGCGAAGCCGAACTCCGCCGTCGTGAACAGCCAGAGGTCGGCCACCAGCTTGCCGGCATCGAGGGCCACCCCCTCGAGGACGGTCATCCAGGCCAGCTCGGCCCGGCCGCGTGCGTGCTGGACGGCGGTGACGGGCTCCTCGGGGCCGTCGAAGCCGAGCTCCCGGGCGACCAGGTCCCGGTCCAGGGCCAGGGGCACGCCGTAGCCCGATCCGGAGCCCAGGGGGCACCACCGCAGCCGTCGGCGGACCGCGTTCAGATCCTCCCGCTGGGTCGGGAGCGTGGAGAAGGGAAGAGGACACGTCCAGCGAGGTCGCGACGGGCCGAATGGTCATAAGGCGGTTTGGGAACGGGACTTGGAGCTGATGGCGGAGGCACTGAGAGGCTTGCGGGAGATGGGGTTGCCGGACCACGGAGTCGTGATAGAATGCCCATGCGTCATCGAGTGAGGCGTTCTTCTACAACCATTGGAACAAGAGGAGCAAGCATGAGGAGATTCCTGCCTGCCTGCCTGCCTGCCTGCCTGAGCCTCTTCCTGCTCGCGGGCATGGCCCGGGGCCAGCAGACCATCTGGGTGGATGCGGACCAGGTCCCTAGCGGGAACGGGACGCAGGCCTCGCCCTACGGCACGCTGACGGAGGCGCTGGCGGCGGCGGTCGCTGGCGACACGATCATGCTCGAGATGAGCACGGCACCCTACGACGACCAGAGCCCCAATGTCGAAGGGTTTTTGCCGGTTGGGATTACGATCCCCGCAGGCGTGAAGATCCAGTTGTGGGATGCCGACGGGAACGTCAACGAGCGGGCACGATTCGTCACTGCGAACAGCGCCGCGGTCTGCTTCAGGCTTGAGGGCCCGATCTCAGCTGGCACGACGCAGATCCTCACGTACCTGACGAGCCAGCCACAGAAGGTCCCGGACACGAACCAGGGGCTGGAGATCCATGGATTCGACGAGGGCATCACGATCGACTTGACCGGCGGGTCGGCCCCAGCATTCGACGTCAGCGCACTGGTTGACGGTGTGGCCTTCTACGGATGCCGAAAGGCTGTCATCCTCGCAACCGATGGTGGCACGCAAGCAATCACCCTGGACTTGACGCTTCAGCGGTTTCTTGTGCGCGTCCCGGATAGCTCGTCGCCTCTGTCACCCGATCTGCCACAGATTGCCTTCTCGCCATACACAGCGCCACCCTCGGGTCGCCATGATCTCAACATCGAGCTTGTCGGTGGCGACCTGCGTACGGTGGACCGGGCCCTGCAGGCGTCCATGGTCCTGGCGGATCTGCCACGCCAGACGGACATCAGCCTGTACGTGCAGGGGGTGGCGATCGCAGGGCGACCGGCGGGGCTTCTGGGCCCGCCGCCGCAGGTGTACCCCATCGAGCACTGTGGCATCGAGGTCGTGGCCGGCAAGGCGGAGCACCAAGTGGATGTGCAGCTTGCGAACGTCGAGGTCCATGATGCGGAGTACGACGGGGTGCACGTGCGGATCAAGGGGGACAAGGTCACACAGAGCAACACCTTCGGCACGTTCGTTGCGGAGAACAGCTGCGTCATCACGGAGAACGGTAGTGGGCAGCCGGTGCCCTCGGGCTACAGCAAGTCCGGCATTCACCTGGTGTCGCGGGAGGGAGGGACGTGGACCCTGGTGCGCATCAGCGATTCCCAGGTGAACTCGAACGTTGGTCATGGTCTCTTCGCCGAGGGCTCGTCTTTCTCCGACCAGGCGGACAAGTTCGGGACCATCGTGCTCGGGAAGTCGGAGTTCCGCTACAACGGGCAGGGCCAGAGCGGCAAGGCGCACGGAGTGTTCGTGAAGGTGATGGACTACGACATTGACTCTCTCGTGATGCACCATCTCCTTCTGGCCAACAACCGGACATCGGGGTTCCGTCTGGACATCGAGACAAGTGACGACAGGACGACGCGTTCCTTCCTTCTGCGGGCGTCGAACTGCGTGCTGTCCAACAATCAGGGGCAGGGGGCAGTTGGACAGTACCTCTTCGCCGCCGCCCCTCTTGTGCTGTATGGGGCAGGCGAGGTTCAGGGAACGATTCACCTAGCTCAACTCACGATCACGGACAACGATGCGCCCTACGCAGTGGCTGTCCAGTATGAGGATCGGGATCCTCAAGATCCTGGCAACCCTGCAGACGATACGAGGCTGTGGCAGCCTGGGTCGAACGTACACAACTGCGTGCTGAACAAGAACGGTCCCGTGTACGTAGGCACTGTGCTGAGCGACCAGGCGTTCTACCCGTGGCCGACTCGGGATGCCCCGTATGACCTCTGGCAGGCCATGTTCAACTCGACCTACAACTCGAACCTGGGGAAGCTGGGCGCTCCCAAGGCAAGTGCGTACACGACCGACAGGCAGAACCAGTACGGTGACCCCCTGCTCACGACGATTGCCCAGGACCTGGGGCTCGTCTTCCCGGACCAGTCCCAGGGGAGTCCGCTCATCGACGCGGGCATGGCGACCACCGTCCCGAACACGAGCAACGACGTCCGAGGTGAGCCGCGCCCGGACGCCCAGACGGGACGCAAGGACATCGGTGCCTACGAGGTGCAGCAATGACGGTCTTCAGAGAGGCTACCATGGCATTCGCAAGGAGTGGCTTCCGGGCAAGTGCGCTCGTTGCGCTCGGGCTGTTCTTGACCTGGTCCACGCTCGGCGCCCAGGAGGTGCTGGGCGGGCAGTGGCGGAAGTCCTTCCGGGTGGACTCCAGCGTCACCTTCAACTACGAATCGGGTGGTGACGTCTCCTACATCGAGGACCTGGACGGAGATGGATGGCCCGAGATCCTCGTCGGGGAGTCCTACGGGGGGATGGAGTCCGTGATGGCCTTCTCGGGGCGGAGCGGTGCGTTCCTGTGGCTGCGGCCGGCGCCGCCCACGAGTTGGTACGGAGGATTCGGGAAGCGCATCACTGCGAGCATCGACCTGCTGCGCGGTTTCGCGCCATCCATCATCGTGTCGAACGTCTTTGCGGACTCGAACACCCGGGGCCAGGTCCTGGTCGGGGATACCAGGCGCATGGACACGCCGTGGCTGGTGGTGGAGGACCCCGGCAACCCGCCGGGCATCGGCGTGCCGCCGTGGACGAGCTTCGGCCGGGGCTATCATTCCGAGGCCGTGGTCGGGCTCCCGGACACGGACGGGGACGGCTACGAGGACCTCCTGGTCGGTGCATCGGGTGCCTCGCAGGTGCCGAACGAGTACAGCCACGGGGCGGTGTTCGCTTTCTCCCTGGCACCGGGCTCGCCGCTGATCTGGCGCCTGGACGGGATGCAGGAGTTCGGGACCTTCGGCGCCACGCTGGCGAGCATCGGCGACGTGACCGGAGACGGCCGGACGGAGATTGCGATCGGCGAGCCGGGCAGCGACGTGGGCGCAGTGGTCGGTGGCGCCGTGCACATCTTCGATCCCTACAGCCAAGTGATGGTGGCGTCCTTCTACGGGCAGCAGGACTTCCTCTACTACGGTTCCCTTCTTGAGCCCCTGGGAGACGTGGACGGGGACGGGGTGCCGGACATCCTCACGGGGGACGCCGGGCCTTATGCTCCTTTCACGGGCGGCTACGTCCGCGCTCTCTCGGGTGCGGACGGATCCGAGATCTGGACGGTCACGGGCCAGCAGACTGGCCAGTGGTACGGGAGCAGGGCCGACACGTCCCACGACCTGGATGGCGACGGGATCCGGGACGTGGTGGTGATCGCGGCGGTGCCCCTGGCCGGCCCCCCTGCGGAGCCGGGCCGGGTGGACGTCCTGTCCGGTGCCACCGGGGAGCTCCTGTGGCGGTTGCCGGCTGCCGATGGGGCGACGTACGTCAACATGCTGGCCGCATGGTCGGATGTGCGGGCCGGCATCTCACCAAGGATCCTGCTGTACCTCGGCAACCGGTCGCTGCACCCGAGCCCGTGGACGGAGGAGCTGACCTTCGACCCGTTCCTGTGGGCGAGCCGGCGAACGGTGAGCGCGTCGGCGGGTGGCCAGGTGAAGTACGCCCTGGACTTCCCGGACACGGAGGCCGGGGTGGCGTACCAGCTGCTGGCGTCGGGGAGCGGCACGGGTCCGACGACGGTGCGGGGGGTGGTGGTCCCGCTGACGGCGGACGCCCTCTTCCAGCGCTCGTTGCAGGGCCTGCT
>CAYMFV010000096.1:0-8941 GCA_964389745.1 uncultured Planctomycetales bacterium
GGGGGGCCGCCGGCGGGCACCCCCGCTTCCTGGCAGGCGGCGGCGAAGTCCAGTCCCCGGGCCTGGCCGGCCAGCACCGCGGCCAGCCGCCGCCGCTCCCGGGAGATCGCCGCCAGGATCAGGCTGAAGGCCTCCGCCGGCGCCAGGCGGCGCCCGTCCCAGGTGCGCAGGCCCCGGACCCGGAGGCGCTGCAGGTCCCGCAGCACGCTCGCGGTGTCCCCCAGGAGCAGGGCCTCGGCGAAGGCGAAGGCGCTGCCCTCGGCGCCGTGGGCCACCACCCGGCGCACTCCTTCCTCGTCGATGTCCCGGAGACCCAGGAGATCGAAGTGCTCCAGGGCCTGGACCAGGTCCCCGGGCCGGCCGCCGGCCAGGGTCACCAGGACGCCGGCGGCCCCGGGGCCGAGGCGCAGGCCCCGCTCCCGGGCCTCGGCGGCCGCGAAGCGGGCCGCCTCGCTCTGGTCCGGGTCCGGCTTCCAGGGGGGGGGATCCGTGTACAGGTGGCGGAAGGAGTGGACCTGGACCGAGGTCTGCTTGCCGGCCTTCCGGGCCAGCTCCTGGAGGCGCTTGCGCAGGGGCGCAGCCACCGGCCCCGTGTGCACCGCCATCGGTCCGGCACCGGCCGGGTCCTGGATCGCCTGCTCCAGGGCCGTGACCAGCCGGGGCCAGCGGGCGAGGGCCCGGCCGGCCCGGGCCAGGACCAGGACCCGACGGCTGGCGAAGAGGGAGGCGGAGCCGAGGAAGGCCTCCAGGGGCTCCGGCGCGAAGTCGGGAGCGCCGGCATCCACCTCCAGGAGGTCCACGGCCTCGGCCCGGGCCCAGGCCTGGGTGGCCTGGAGCACCCGCTCGGCGAACCACGACTCCTCCTCGCCCCGGCCCGGGGGCAGGAGCAGCAGGAGGCGGGGCAGGCTGCCCTCCGCCGCCATCCGGCACAGGTCCCGGCAGACCGTGCCCGGGTCCGGGGCTCGGGTCCGGCGTGCGGCGCTCACGTGGCCAGGGTAGCAGCGGAGCCCTGGAGGGCGAGGTCGGCCCAGAGACCGGCGAAGAACAACGGACCCACCCAGGCATTGACCTGGAAGAAGGCCACCGGCACCCGCTCCCGGCGCCCGCCCCGGAGGAGCAGGTGCTCCACGAGGAGCAGGGCGGCCACCCCGGCCACCCCGGCCAGGTAGAGCACGCCCCGTCCGCCCTGTCGCCCGGCCAGGAGCCACAGGCCAAGGCCGACCAGGTGGGCCAGACGAGCCGCCCGCAGGGTCGCGGTCAGGCCGAAGCGGGCCGGGAAGGAGTGGATGCCCTCCCGGCGATCGTGCTCCAGGTCCTGGAGGGCGTAGAGGAGGTCGAAGCCCGCCACCCAGCAGACCACCCCCCCCCCGACGAGGATTGGTTCGAGCCAGTTGCCGTCCAGGGTCTTGTGCACCGCCAGCCAGGCCCCCGCCGGGGCGCAGCCCAGGGCCAGGCCGAGACCCAGGTGGCAGAGGAAGGTGAAGCGCTTCAGCCAGGAGTAGCCCAGGAGGACGACCAGGACCGGCAGGGACAGCCAGCCGCAGAGTGGCGCCAGGGCGAAGGCCGCCAGGACGAAGAGGGCGGCGCAGGCCAGAACGAAGCCGGCGGTCCAGGCTGGGCTGATGGCGCCAGTGACCAGCTCCCGGCCGGCGGTCCGGGGGTTGCGGGCATCCAGCTCCCGGTCCACCAGGCGGTTGAAGGCCATGGCCGCCGAGCGGGCGGCGACCGCCGCCACCACCACCAGGGCCAGGTCCCGCCAGGGCGGCACCCCGGCGGCCGCCTGCCAGGCGCCGGCCAGGGCGAAGGGCAGAGCAAAGACGCTGTGCTCGAAGCGGATCATCCGCAGCACGGTGCCGAAGCGCCCCATCATCCCCCCCCCTCGTCGGCTCCGGGACCGCTCCCGCCCCCGGACCAGGGTGGGACCCGGTCCTGAGGCAGGCCGAGGACGCCCAGGACCTTGGCTGCCACGTGGTCCACCAGCTCTTCGATGTTCCGGGGCCGATGGTAGAAGCCCGGGCTGGCCGGGAGGACGATGGCCCCGGCCCAGGCCAGCCGCGCCAGGAGATCCAGGTGGTGCCGGGCCAGGGGGGTCTCCCGGGGCACCACGACCAGGCGCCGGCCCTCCTTCAGGGCCACCTGGGCGGCCCGCTCCACCAGGTTCTCCGCCCGGCCGGCGGCGATCCCCGCCAGGGTGGTGAGGGTGCAGGGCACGACGGCCACCGCCTCGCCCAGGGCCGTGCCCGAGGCCGGTGGTGCCCCGATGTCTCGGTGCTCGTGGAGGCGCACCCGGCTCGGGTCCTGGCCCGGTGCCAGGAGAACCGCCGGGTCGCCGGCCACCTGGAGGTCGCACTCCTCCTGGAGCACCCGCCGGCCGGCAGGAGAGAGCACCAGGTCCACCATCGCGCCGCTCGCCACCAGGAGCTGCAGGGTGCGCACCCCGTAGATCGCCCCGCTGGCCCCGGTGATGCCCAGGAAGATGCGCGGCGCTCCGCAGGAGGATTCCGGGGGGGGGGACACGGTGGTTCAGGAGCCCAGGAGGAGCAGGGCATCGTAGGTGAAGTGGGCCCAGGCGGCCACGGCCAATCCCCGGAGCAGGAAGAGGAGGCCCAGGACCATGCCCGCCAGGAAACGATAGGCCAGGACCGGCCCGGCCAGGGCCCCGGGATCCCCGGCGGCGTGGGCCAGGGCGAAGCAGGCCGAGGACAGGAACAGGGCGACACCCGGGGCGAAGGGGCGGGCGGGCTCCCGGAGGCCGAGGCCGGCGAGCCCTCCCCGGAGCAGGACGGCCAGGCCGCCCAGAAGCAGGCCCCGGAAGAGGAGCTCCTCGTAGAGTCCGGCGCCGGCGGCCAGAGCCAGGCGGGCGTGGAGCCCGGAGGGGAGGGCGGCGGTTACCAGGGGCGCCCGCTCCAGAGGCAGGAGGGCGGTGAGGAAGCGCAGGGCGGGGGCCAGAAGGACGCCCGCGAGGATGCCCTCGGCGAGGCGCAGGGCGAGGCCGCCCCGCCAGGCGAGTTCCAGGCGCCGGATCCTGCCGAGGGTCCAGAGCAGGGCCAGGCCCAGGAGTGTGCCCAGGACCCAGGGACGAACCGGACCCAGGGGCTGCAGGAGCAGGCGTTGCACCACGCCCAGGGCCGCGTTCGGGGCCACTCCGGCCGCCGAGAGGTGCAGGAGTCCCAGGGGCAGGAGGAGCAGCAGGGTCACCGTCGGGTCCTCGGAGGCCCGCCCGAGCCGACGCCACTCCTGGCCGAGACTCATGGCTCCAGGGGTCGCCGGGCGAGGAGGAGGCGGGCCACCCCGCCGGCCAGGGGCAGGTCCTGGAGGTCCTGGAAGCCGGCGGCTTCCAGCCAGGCGGCGAAGCCCTCCCGGTTCACGAAGCCGTCCACGCTCTCGGGCAGGTACTGGTAGGCACCCGTGCGCCCGGCCCGTGTCAGGGCCGCCACCCGGGGCACGAGGCCGTGGAAGTAGAAGCGGAAGATGGCCCGCCAGAAGCGGTTCTCGATCTCGAAGAACTCCAGGACCGCCAGCCGGCCCCCCGGGCGCAGAACCCTGTGGCACTCGTCCAGGGCACGCCGGGGATCCTCCACGTTGCGGATGCCGAAGGCGATGGTCGCGGCGTCCATGCTGGCGGCGGCCAGGGGCAGGTGCTGGGCATCCGCCTGGCACCAGGCGGCCGCGAGTCCCGCCTTCTTGGCCTTGGCCCGGGCCAGGGGCAGCATGGGACCGGCGAAATCGGCTCCCAGGACCTCCACGCCCCGCCGGGCGAAGGCCAGGGCCAGGTCGCCCGTCCCGCAGCAGAGGTCCAGGAGACGCGCGCCCGGCGCCAGGTCCAGGCTGGCCACGACCCGCCGCCGCCAGCCCTGGTCGAGGCCCAGGGACAGGACCCGGTTGAGGAGGTCGTACTGGGGAGCAATCTCCCCGAACATCCGCTGGACCGTCGGACCGTCGGGTGCCATGGGTCGGGTTGCCGGAGACAGCCCGGACGTGCCGGACGGGGCGGGCCACCTGCCGGCCGCCCGCCCCGCCCCTTCCGGGTCCTGCCGCTACTGGCGCCAGAAGTGGGCCAGGACCGCCACCCCCGGCACGGGGATGGGCTGGCGGAAGGGCTGGCCCGTCTGCAGGTCGATCACGTCCACCTTGCCGTTGGCGTTGGCGGCGAAGAGGAACTGGGGCGTCGACGCGGGAGCCCCGAGCGGCCGCATCAGGGACTTGGAGGAGTGCGGAATGACCAGGTTCGTCCCGAAGCTGCTGGTGACGTCCTGCAGGCCCCCGATGTTCGTCAGGTCGTCCAGCGCCAGGTCCAGGATGGAGGAGGACGAGAAGACGCCGGAGAAGATCGACTTGATCCGGAACTCCTTGGAGCGGAAGTTCGGGTCGGGCAGGAAGGCGTTCTGGGCCAGGGAGCGGGCGCCGAAGGGAGCGTCGTGGAGGAAGAGCTCCGCCACCGCCCCCTGGTTCCCGTCCCGGTAGGCCACGTACACCGCCGCCTGGAGGCTGTTCGGGTTGGGCTGCATCGCCTGGGCCCCCGGCAGGCCGGCCCCTCCCTGGAGGGACAGGACCCCGATGAAGTCGTCGAAGCCGATGCCCTGGACGCCGTCGGGGCCCGACTCGAAGACCGTCACGTCGCCCGAAGAGCTCACCACGTAGGCGTAGTACAGGTTGGTCTGGAAGCCGTAGATGATGTCGCGGTTGCTGACCGCGATCAGGCGAGGCTGGTTCACGCCGGGGATGATCTTCCGCACCTCCAGATTGCTGGTGCTGATCAGCGCCATGGAGTTGGACTTCTCGCACAGCACCAGCACGTCCTCGTCGTCCGGCTGCCAGACGACCTCGGTCGGGCCCAGACCCCGCCGGTTGTTCACCCGGTCCACGAGCTGGGTGATCTTCACCACCGTGTGGAAGTTGGGCGAGTTCGGATCGGTGTCGATGAAGGTCACCGTGTTGGTGCCCTTGTTCGTCACCGCCAGCAGGTTCCGGTCCGGAGACATGGCCAGGTCCCGGGGGTTGCTTACCGGAATCGTATCGATGACGCTCATCCGGTTGCTGTTCAGGACCACCACCTTCTCCCCGGTGCTGTCCAGCACGTACAGGAAGTGGCCGACCTGCTGGCGCAGCGTGAAGATCGGGCAGGAGGTGGCCGTCGGCGCCGGCCCGTAGAAGCCGGTGTAGGTCGAGGACTTGCTCAACAGGCCGCTCGGCCCCTGACCGCCGACGGTGCCGAAGGCGTTCCCCGGCAGCAGCAGGTTGGTGGCCGCGAAGCCGTCCCGGTTGGCGTCGCCGAAGGTCGGCTCCTCGGTCTGGATGAGGGGCGCGAAGCAGGACGGCGCCAGGCGGATGCGCGGCGGGTTCGGGTGCGGCGCGTGGCTGATGGAGTTGCCGGGCGACACCAACCCGTTCAGGGGCTGCACCTGGAAGGCGGCGTTCGAGCACAGGTTCTGCCCGCCCGAGAGACAGTCGAAGTTGTTGAAGACCAGGTCCAGGGGCTGGCCGAGCATCATGTCCGCCACCGTGCCCACCACCTCGCCGCCGACGAGCTGGGTGCGCAGGGTGGAGTCCTGGGCCAGCTGGAAGACACCCCGGGAGCCACCGGCGATGGAGGTCGTGTCCGTGGCCAGGGGCGGGAAGATGTCCTGGACGTTGAGGTTCGGGTTGAAGGGGAACTTGGAGATGTCCCCCGCGATGGGGATGCCGTCCGAGTCGAACTGGACGTTGTAGAAGGGGTTGACGAAGTCGTGGGTCGGGTCCCCTGTACCCTGGCCGAAGCCGTCCAGGTCGATGACCCGGATGCCACCGGTGGTTCCGCCACCGTTCGAGGCCACCACGATGGCCCCGGGCGCCACCGGCACGTTCACCAGGCCCGGGCAGTCCCCGATGGTGAAGGAGATCGATGTGGTGTCGGTCGAGTTCGGGTCCCCGTTCAGGAAGAGGTCCACCGCCGCGTTGTGGAAGTAGGTGACGATGGCCTTCGCCTGGGCCCCGAAGGGGTCGCTACCGGGGAAGGACACCACCGGCTGGACCACGAAGCGGGTGAAGTCGAAGGGGCTCGCCGGGAGGACCGTGTAGGGCAGGGGAATGGTGGTCCCGGGAGGCGGCTGCCCCACAGCCACCGGCGGGAAGAACTCGACGGTGAACTCGTCGGAGAGGGGCGGGGGCACCGGCCCGGGCAGCGGGCCCACGGAGTGGGGCTGGCAGGACTCGCCGAAGGAGAGGGAGATGGACGTGTCACAGGCGACGTCCCCGGCCAGGTCCAGGGGAAGGGTCACGGCCTTGCCGCCGACGCCGTCCAGGAGGGGCAGGGGCGGCTCGCTGTCGTTCCCCACCACCGAGGTCGCGACCCCGCCTTCCTCCAGGCGCTTGCCGTCCCGGTCCTCCACCGAGTCGTGGATGACCACCCGGATGACCCGGCCTGCCGGGAAGGTCTCGAAGGTGGCCAGGTCCCCGTCGCTGTCGACCACGAACACGAAGGTGTTCGGCGAGACCAGCTGGCCCGCAGCGGGGAAGGCACCGTTGGTGAGCCCGATGTCGGTCCCCGGGTAGCCCAGGCCGGGCGGGGGATCCACGACCTCACCGTTGCGCTTCACCGTCAGGGGCTTGACCTTGTTGATACCGGCCCGAGCCACCCAGCGTTCCGCCCGGGGCGGGTTGCCGAAGTAGGTGTAGCCGTTGATGAAGCCCCGGCCGGGAACCGCCTCGCTGAAACCCGTCGCCTGGTCGTAGGCCACCACCGTGACCGCCCCGGTGAGCCCGTTGTTGGACAGCCCTCCAGCCGTGGGGTCCAGGATCGAGGTGATCTTCAGGGAGCGCGAGAAGCGGACCGCGACGAAGTGGTTGCCCGGGGCGTTGCTCGGCACCACCGGGTCCACCGGCCAGGTGGCCGGGGGCAGGACCGGGTTCAGGTCCGAGGGCGGGTTGGCCAGGAGATCGTCGAAGGAACGGATCTCCACGAGCTGGCTCGGGGAGATGGCGCCGGTGATCGGATCCACCGCGTGCACCACGTGGGGCAGGAGCCGGCCGAAGCCGTTGGTGACCTCCTCGATGCGCATGATCCGGGAGGTGGCATTGGCGTCGTTCTCGGGGGCGGCGCCGGAGTTGAAGCAGGAGAGAAGCCCCGCCGGAAGGGCGAGCAGGGCGAGGGGCGCAAGGAGGCGTCGGCTCATTCGGTTCCTCGAGGCTGGACTGGTCTCCCGGGGACGGGCTCCCGACGGTCGGGGGGCAACAATCATGCCACGGCGCCCTGGGGCCTGGCCACCCCGGCCAGGCGGGACACCGCACGGACCGTGCAGGACCGCACAGGCCACGAACCCGGCGATCCGGCAGGCATTCTAGGTCGCCGGCGAGCCGTGGCCACCCGCTTTCCCGGGCCGAGTTTGGTGTCCGGGGGGCCCGGACGGCAGAATCCCGGCATGCCCGGACCCTCGGCCTACACCCCGGACCCGGACAGCCCCGGCGAAGAGGAGTTCGAGCGCAGTCTCCGGCCCCGGGACTTCCGCGAGTTCCTGGGCCAGGAAGCCCTCCTGGAGCCCCTGAACATCATGATCCGGGCGGCCCAGGAGCGCGGGGAGCCCCTGGAGCACCTCCTCTTCTGCGGCCAGCCCGGCCTGGGCAAGACCAGCCTGGCCCTGGTCCTGGCCCGGGAACTGGACGCGCCCCTGAAGCTCACCAGCGGACCGGCCCTGGAGCGGGCCCGGGACCTGGTGGGCATCCTCTCGGGCCTGGAGGCAGGCTGCGTCCTCTTCATCGACGAGATCCACCGCCTGCCCAGGACCGTGGAGGAGTACCTCTACGGCGCCATGGAGCGCTTCCAGATCGAGTTCACCCTGGACCAGGGCGTCCACGCCCGGCTCCTGCGCCTGGACATCCGCCCCTTCACCCTGGTGGGCGCCACCACCCGGGAGGCGCTGCTCACCGCCGCCTTCCGCTCCCGCTTCGGCCAGGTCCTGCGCTTCGAGCCCTACTCCGAGGAGGCCCTCCAGGCCATCCTCGCCCGCTCCGCCCGTCTCCTCGGGGTGGAGGCCGCGCCCGGCGCCCTCGCCCTCCTGGCGAGCCGCTCCCGGGGCGTGCCCCGGATCGCCAACCGCCTCCTCCGCCGGGCCCGGGACCTGGCTCAGGTCGAGCGCCAGGCCCTTCTGGACGAGACGCTGGTCTGCCGGGCCCTGGAGATGGTGGGCGTCGACGAGAACGGCCTGGAGCGGACGGACCGGCGCATCCTCGAGATCCTGGCTCGGGCCGGGGGCGGGCCCCTGGGCCTGAAGACCCTGGCGGTGGCCGTGGGCGAGGAGGAGGACACCCTGGCCGACGTCCACGAGCCCTGGCTGATCCGCCGGGGCTGGCTCGGCCGCACCCCTCAGGGCCGGGTCCTCCTGCAGGAGGGCTGGCGGCTCCTGGGCCTGGAACCGCCCGCCGTCACCGGCCGGGCGGCCCCTCCGCCCCTCTTCTGACCCCGCGAGCCCCACAGGCCCGTGCCGGACCCCGGACCCTTCCGCCGGATCCTCCTCTTCCTGGTCCTGCCCTTCCTCCTCCTCTGGGGAGCCGGGCGGCTCCTGGGACCGGCGGTCCGCCCGCAGCCCGGGGCGCCGGCGGGCCAGGTGGCGGTGCGCCTGGAAGCCCTGACCGGCCGCCCGGCCGTGCCCCTCGTGGCCCGGGGCCACTGGCGCCTGCTCCGGGTCGACGGCCACGTCCTCCAGGAGGGGGACGAGCTGCACGGCGTCCTCGCCGCCGACGAGCTGGGCCTCCTGGCCGGCCCCTGGCGGGTGGAGGGGGACGAGGCCTGGCTCGAGACCGACGGCGATGCCGGCCTGCGCCTGGGCGGCCGCTGGTACCGGGGCCGCCTCCATGTCCTGCGCCGCCTGGAGACCGGCTCGCGGCCGGCCCTGGAGCTGCGTCTCCACCTCGACCTGGAGGACTACGTCCTCGGGGTGGTGGCCGGCGAGATGGCCACCCCCGACCC
>CAYMFV010000097.1:0-8929 GCA_964389745.1 uncultured Planctomycetales bacterium
GCCTGCTGCTCGTGGCCGGTTCCGGCACCCTGGTGATCCCCGGCGACGCCCAGGGTTACTCCACCCTTGGCTTCTCCCTGAATCTCTCTCAGCGGGACTTCCGGGTGTACAACACCTTCGCCGATGCCACGGCGAACGACAACACGACGGTGGATCCCAGCTTCCCCGGCTACATCGGCGCCAACCTGGCGTTCTGGAAGGCCGGGATCGAGTGGGGCAGCCGGCCGCACAACAACAGCGGCGCCGGCGACCCCCTCCAGTCCCAGCTTGGCGACGGCAACGCCAACTTCACCTTCTTCTGGAACGGTGAGGCCTCCGGCATCGGCCAGATCGGCTACAACATCATTTCCCCCATCGGCGGCAGTCCGGGCGGCGTCCTGGCCTTCATGCAGGGGGGTCGCAATGGCTGGTGGGTCCGCTTCTACGATGCCTGGGTCTGGGACGACGGGCCCGGGACCGTGGGCAACCGCTTCGACCTGCAGGCGGTCGGCTGCCACGAGCTCGGTCACTCTCTGGGCCTGGGACACAGCGGCACCAGCGGCGCCACGATGTCCTCCGGCACCGCCGCCGGTCAGACCTTCAAGCGCTCCATCGAGGCCGACGACCGGGCCGGCGTCCAGTCCATCTACGGCGTTCGGGACGACGCCAAGATGCCGTGGATCGACACCATCAGCGGCTCCACGGTGCCCGGCGGCACCGCGGTCATCACCGGCGGCAACTTCTCCGCCAGCAACAACGAGGTCTGGCTGAACAGCTCGGTCCTCAATGCCCTGAACTCCGGCGGCGATCCGAAGAAGGTGACCGGCCTGGCTTCCACCAACGGCGGCACCCAGATCTCCTTCACCGTGCCGACCTCCGGAGCCGAGTCCGGCGACATCTGCGTGAAGAAGAACGCCACAGGTGGCTTCGCCCTGTCCGAACCCCACGCCATCGACCTGGGGAGCGTCATCAAGGACACGATCCTGCTCTCCGGGCCGAACGTGGTCTTCGTCAACAGCAACGCCGTCTGGGACTACAGCAACGCGCCGCCCAACTCGCCGACGCAGCTGCTCTGGTCCCTGAACAACAACGGCACCACCATCAATGGCCAGCCCTTCGACATCGGCGACCCGGTGCACGTGGGTGCCACCGACACCGCCGACGCCACCGGCGCCGGCTCCTTCACGGTGTTCATTCCCCGGCGGGGCCAGGGCCTCACCGTCTACATCGAGGTCCGGGCCGACAGCGGCGGCCAGACCTTCGACTCGAACATGATCGCCGTCTCGATCTTCTAGCGACGACGCCGAGACGGACCCTGGAGCGGACCGGCCAGCCGGCCGGTCCGCTCCGGCTTCGTTCCGGCCCGCGCTAAGCTGGCGCGCCGGTGATCGAACCCGTCCCCCTGCCGCCGGAACCGCCCGCCGGGGAGGAAGCGCCTCCTCCCGGGAGCGAGGCCATCGTCCTGGAGGACCTGGTGGCCGTGATCCGCCTGCCCGGCGTCTTCCGCAAGGTCGAGCGGGTCCTGGAGCGGATGCTCGCCTCCTTTCGCCTACCCGAGGACTCCCCCTTCCGGCCCTGGGGCGAGGGCCCCGGCGACGGCCGGCTCGAGTACGGCCTGCGCTGGCGGGACACCGACGGCCTCCTTGAGGTCTTCGCCGGCATGGCCTGGGGCGACCAGGGCCACGATCCCCTCTGGGAGGTCCGGGTGGCCGCCCTGCCTCCGGTGGACGCCGACCGCATCCGCCGGGCCCGCCTGCACCGGGCCGCTGCCCGGCGGGCCGAGAGCCGCTTCCGGGAATGGGACGTCTTCTGGCACGAGGACCGGACCGAGGGCTCCTTCCTGGTCGGCGCCTCGGCCGCCTGCACCCGCTTCCTCGAGGAGAACGACCCCGACGCCGTGGCCGCCGAGTACCTGGCCGGCGCCCTCCACGCCCTCCACGCCTCCGGGGCCCTGGGCGCCCTCCTGGAGGTGGCCCGGGCACACCCGGCCGCCCCCTCGGAGGAGTGACGGTGGCGGAGCGCTGGCAGCGGATACGAAGCCTGGAGCGGGACCGCTACCGGGTCTTTGCCATCCGGGAGGACGTCTACTGCCATCCCACCCTGGACGGAGAGCGCTCCTTCTTCGTCATCCACTCCCCGGACTGGGTCAACGTGGTGGCCCTGACCCCGGAGCGGGAGGTGGTGCTCATCCGCCAGTTCCGCCCGGGAGTGGGCGCCGTGCGCCTGGAGATCCCCGGGGGCATCGTCGAACCGGCGGAGGAGCCGGCCGCCGCCGCCGCCCGGGAACTCCTGGAGGAGACCGGCTACGCCGGGGCGCCGCCGGAGCTCCTGTGCACGGTGGAGCCGAACCCGGCCCTCCAGGACAACCGCTGCCACTCCTTCCTGGTCCGGGATGCCCGGCCAGTGGCCTCCCAGGCGGGCGACCCGGACGAGATCATCGAGGTCCTGCCCACCCCCGTGGCCGAGCTGGAACAGCTCCTGGCCGCCGGGGAGATCCCCCACGCCCTCATCCACCTGGCCCTCCTGCGTTTCCTTCGCCGCCTGCCCGAGCTGCCATGAAGCCCCCGCCCCCCCGCTGCCCGAACTGCGAGTACGAGATCACCACCTTCGCCGAGGCCATCGAGGCCCTGGAGTCGGGCGGCCGCTGCCTGACCTGCTCGGCCGCCCTGGACGTGGCTGCCCTGGAGGCCTGGGCCGACGCCTGGGAGGACGAGGAGATCCTCGCGGAGGGGGCCGAGCGGGCCCTGGCCGAGGTCGACCTGGACGAGGAGGAGGTCCTCTTCGACGGCGTCCCGGACTTCGGCGACGAGGGTGAGGAGGAGGAGGATCCCCTCCTCTGATCTGCCGATCTGGCAGCGGCCTCGGAGGCGCTGTATATGGCTTGGCTATATCTACTGCTCATGAACATGTTTGCGCTCGCCATGGCTTCGCGCCCCGGTTCTGGCACACGGCTTGCTGGACCGCACCGGCAGATCACCCATGCTGCACCGGATCCTGGTGGCCGACGACAGTGACACCGCCCGCCGGGCCCTGGCCGCCTGGTTGGAGGGGACGGGGTGCGATGTCGCTCTGGCCGCCGACGGCTCCGAGGCCCTGCACCTGCTCCTGGACCACGCCTTCGATCTCTCCTTCCTGGACGTCCACATGCCGGAGCTGACCGGCATCCAGGTCCTGGACCACCTCCTCCGCAGTGGCCGGCCGGTGCCGAGCATCCTGATGACGGGCCACCCGTCCCGGGAGCTCGAGACCGAGGCCCTGGAGGTGGGTGCCCTGGCCATGCTCCACAAGCCCATCCAGGCGGGAATCCTGGAGGTCGTCCTGGCCCAGGCCCTGGGCCTGCAGCGCGGCGATCCGCCCCTTTCCTGAACCCTTTCCCCGACCCAGAGAGACACACTCGAGAGCGCTCATCCCGCCGGCGATCGGCCGGCCCCAAGCGAGAAGAAGCAAGGAGACCATGGCCAAGACCGCAAAGAAAGTCGGCATCCGCCCCCTGGGCGACAAGGTCCTCGTCAAGCGCGTGGAAGCCGCCGAGAAGACCGCCGGAGGCATCTACCTGCCCGATACCGCCAAGGAGAAGCCCAAGGAGGGCATCGTCATCGCCCTGGGGGACGGGCGCCTCCTGGAGAACGGCGAGCGCACCGAGTTCACCGTCAAGGTGAAGGACCGCATCCTGTTCAGCTCCTACGCCGGCACCGAGATCAAGTGGGAAGGCGAGGAGTACCTGATTCTCTCCGAGGAGGACATCCTCGGCATCGTGGGCTGATCCAGAGGAGGAAAGAACGATGACAGTCAAGAAGATCGCGTTCGACCAGGAGGCCCGCGAGCACATCCGCCAGGGTGTCCGCAAGCTCGCTGCGGCCGTCAAGGTCACCCTCGGCCCCCGGGGCCGCAACGTCCTCATCGAGAAGTCCTTCGGCAGCCCGACCGTGACCAAGGACGGTGTCACCGTCGCCAAGGAGATCGAGCTGGAGGACAGCTACGAGAACATCGGCGCCCAGATGGTGCGCCAGGTGGCCAGCAAGACCTCCGACGTGGCCGGCGACGGCACCACCACGGCCACCGTCCTCGCCGAGGCCATCTTCGAGGAGGGCCTGCGCAGCGTCACCTCCGGGGCCAACCCGGTGCAGCTCAAGCGCGGCGTCGAGGCGGCGGTGGACGCGGTGGTGGCCCATCTCAAGAAGAAGTCCACACCGGTCAAGGACGTCAAGGAGATCGAGCAGGTGGCCACCGTCGCCGCCAACAACGACCCCGAGATCGGCAAGAAGCTGGCCGAGGCCTTCGAGAAGGTCGGCAAGGACGGGGTCATCACCGTCGAGGAGGGCCGCTCCCTGGAGACCGAGATCGAGTGGGTCGAGGGGATGCAGTTCGACAAGGGCTACCTCTCGCCGCACTTCGCCACCGACATGGAGAACATGGAGTGCGTGCTCGAGGATCCCTACATCCTCATCCACGAGAAGAAGATCGGCAGCATCCGGGACCTGCTGCCCATCCTCGAGCAGGTGGCCCGCTCCGGCAAGCCGCTCCTGGTGATTGCCGAGGACGTGGAGGGCGAGGCCCTGGCCACCCTGGTGGTCAACAAGCTGCGCGGCATCTTCAAGTGCTGCGCGGTGAAGGCCCCGGGCTTCGGCGATCGGCGCAAGGCCATGCTCCAGGACATCGCCGTCCTCACCGGCGGCACCGCCATCATGGAGGACCTGGGCTACAAGCTCGAGAGCCTGACCCTGGACATGCTCGGCCGGGCCAAGCGGGTGGTGATCACCAAGGACGACACCACCATCGTTGAAGGCGCTGGCAAGTCGGCCGACATCAAGGCCCGGATGGAGCAGATCAAGGCCGAGATCGAGCGCACCACCAGCGACTACGACAAGGAGAAGCTCACCGAGCGCCTGGCCAAGCTGGCTGGCGGCGTGGCCGTGGTCAACGTCGGCGCCGCCACCGAGGCCGAGATGAAGGAGAAGAAGGCCCGGGTGGAGGACGCCCTGCACGCAGTCCGGGCGGCCGCCGAGGAGGGCATCCTGCCTGGCGGCGGCGTGGCCCTGCTCCGGGCCCAGGAGGTCATCAAGAAGCTCAAGCTCGACGGCGACCAGCGCTTCGGCGCCGACATCGTCTGCCGGGCCCTGGAGGCGCCCATCCGCCAGATCGCGGCCAACGCCGGGGTGGACGGCGCCATCGTCGTCGACCGGGTGCGGAACCTGAAGAGCTTCAGCGAGGGCTTCAACGCCGGCACCTGCGAGTACGAAGACCTGGTCAAGGCCGGCGTCATCGACCCCACCAAGGTGGTCCGGAACGCCCTGCAGAACGCAGCCAGCGTCGCCACCCTGCTCCTCACCACCGAGGCCCTGGTGTCCGAGGTGCCCGAGGAGAAGCCGAGCCCCGCGCCGGGCGGCGGCGGCATGGGCGGCTTCTGATCGCACCTGTCCCGGCAGGTGGCAAGCGGGCCGTGGCACCTCGGGTGTCACGGCCCGCACGCTTCTCCGGGAGGCCGCCGGCCTTCAGTCCCGGAGTCCCAGCCCGTCGAAGACGACCTCCTCCCCCGGATCCAGCTGGACCTCGGCCCGGAACAGGACCGGGACGGCTGCAGGCAGGCTCAGGCGAACCTGGAACAGGTGCCGCGTCGGGGCCTGGAGTTCCTGGACCGTGCTGGCCAGGAGCTGCTGCCCGGGGAAGCTCCGGGCCTCGAGTCGGACGGCGCCCTGGACGGGGCCGGCCACGGTGGCGAAGGACCACTCCCGCGCCACCCCCACCGTCGCCAGCCAGGAGCCGTCGTGCTCGGCGATGAGGACGCCGGGGCCCGTGGCCTGCAGGTTGTCGGCAAGGTGCGCCCGGTTCACGAAGCGCCAGGGCCAGACCCTGTCCGGCCGGGGATTGGCCGGGTCCGCCGGGGCGAAGGTAGCGATGGTGCTGTCGCTGTCGTCCCGGAACCAGACCCCGGGGATGGTCTCCCAGATCGCCCCCGGACGGTCCTCCAGCCACCAGAGACCGTCCGGCGTCCCGGCGGCGACCAGGGCCTCCCCTGCCGCGCCCGGCAGGGCACACACGCTCTTGGCCCAGGCCGCCGGGAAGCCCGTGCCCAGGGGTTCCCAGCCTCCGGCGCCGTCCAGGTCCAGCCGCCAGACACCGTCGCCCATGGCCGCCAGGTAGAGCAGGTGCCGGCCGCTCGTGAAGTCGGGGTGGAAGGCCAGGTCCCGAGCCGCCACCGGCGGCAGGCCGGCGTTCCAGGCCGTCACCACCGCCCCGGCCGGGTCGTCCAGGACCGAGACGACGTGCGGCGATCCTACGAGGACCACGAAGATCCGCTGCCACGTACCCGTCTGCCAGGAGGGGTCCACCGCGATCCGCTCCACCTTGGCGCCCAGGTTCGCCACCAGGTGCCAGACCCCTCCCTCGAGGCGGTAGAGGCCCTCTCCGGCAGCCGCGTACAGGCCCTTCCCCCCCCCTGACGGGTTGTAGTCGGGAGCCGGGTCCAGGGACAGGACCTCGCCGATGGTCCCACCCCCGGCCAGGAGGTCGAGGACTGTGCCCGTCACCGCCCCGTCCTCGCTGCGCACCACTCCCGGAAGGGACCAGGTGGACCAGAAGAGGGTCTGGTCGCCGGCCGGGCCGTAGTGCGTTGAGAAGGCCACGTTGCGGGCGTCCTGGGACAGGAAGCCGCCCTGGCCGTCCCGGGCCGGCGGCCGGAACCAGCCTCGGGCGCTGTAGACGTTGGCAGGTGGCTTGCGCGGGTCGAACCAAAGCCCGAGAAGAACCGAGTCGGCCACGGCCACCGTGCCATCCGCGGCGAAGGACGGCGACACCGCCAGCCGCCGGCCGTAGCGTTCCGAAGAGCCCCAACCCAGCGAGGCGACCGCCCTCTTGTCCAGGTTGTAGGCCACCATCCCCCCCCCGTAGGAGGTGCCGAAGACCAGGCGGCTGCCGTCGGCGTCCATCGTGCCGGCGACGTCCCGCATCTCCCGCTCGGTACGCATGCGCAGGGGCAGCCAGTGCCGGCCCTCGTCGTCGCTACGCCACAGGCCTTGCTGGCGGGCGTAGAACACCGTCCCCGTGGTCGGCCAGTCCGGGTGGATGGCCAGCTCCTGCTCCTCCACCACGGCCCGCCAGCCCGTGCGATCGGTCCGGCTGCCCTCCCGGAGGAAGTCCTGGCCGTTGCCGTCGTCCTGCCAGGTGCGACCGCCGTCCTCGCTGCGCAAGAGCCCCTGCCCCTGGTTCTCGGGCACGTCGGGGAAATCCCGGCCGGCGGCCAGCATCAGGCTGTGGCCACCGGGGCCGGGCGGCGCAGCCAGGAGGCTGTAGACGCCGGAGCTGCTGCCCTGGACGAGCTGGAAGCTGCCGCCGAAGTCATCGGAACGCCAGATCTCGCCTTCGCTCCCCCCCCCGGGCAGCTCCCGGCTGCGGCCCAGGAGCAGGATCCCGGAGCCGGCGTAGTCGTCGGCGAAGGCCAGGGCTGAGACGAGCCAGTCGCCGCTCTTGGTCGCCGGGGACCAGAACTGCCAGTGGCGAGCCCAGGTGCTGCCGCCGTCGGTGGAGAGGAAGAGGACGCCCCGGATGGTGGCGGCCAGGGCGCGCTCGGGGCCGGACGGAGCCCCCGGTCGGAAGTGGGGGGTGATGGCGACCCGGGCGTGCCGCGCCATCGCCCGGAAACCGGTGTCCAGGACCTGCCGCCAGCGCAGGGTCGCCGGCTCCAGGAGGTACACCCCACCACCTTCGGTGATCAACACCGCGGGACCGTCGCCGTCCCGAGGCGCCGCCACGTCCAGGGGGAAGCGGTCGCCGGCGGGCAGGTCCCCGGACATCTCCAGCACGGCGCCGGAGATGGGGTCCCAGGCCCGCATGCCGGACTCCTGGGCCACGAGGAATGCGCCCCGACCGCCGCCGGCGAGCTGCAGGCCAGGATGCCAGACCACGTCCCAGCCGTGGCCGATGGCCGGGATCGGCCCCGGCAGGGCCTGCCAGCTCACGCCCTCGTCCCAGGAGACGACCGTCCGGCCGTCGTAGTCCAGGGCCAGGAGCACGACGCGCCCGTCCTCGAGCCTGGCCGCGGCAAGGCCATGGCAGCCGTCGTGGGGAGTGTGCCGCGGGGGCGCCTCCGGACACAGCGCCGCCGCCACGAGGAAAAGGGAAATGGAGAACATGGCCGAGGGGCTCGGGAAAAAGGGAAGGCAAAGGACCAACCCCGAGCCGAAAGGCTGGCCCGGAGAACGTGAGTCTAGCACAGAAAGAGGGCAGCTCCGGGGGGCTGTGACCTCACGGCCAGGAGAAGCGATAGCGGTGCCGCTCCTCCTGGACCGAGGTGCGCCCGTCCCGGAGCACCACCTCGACCCGGGACAGGGTCTCGGCCCGCCAGGGCTGCAGGGTGGCCGGGTTCGTGACCACCTCGGCCCGGAGCAGGCGGCGGAAGAGGGCCACCTCCTCCGGGTCCAGGGGCTCCCTCCCGGCGCGCCGGGCCACGCCCGCCAGGGAGCGGCCCAGGGCCTCCCGGGCCTCGGGCCCCTCCACGACCGCCTCGGTCACCAGGAGGACGTGCCCCTCGGGCTCGGTCACCGGCCCCTGGTTCGCCACCTCCAGGGGAACCCGCAGGACGCGACCGTCGGGCAGGGGGAAGTCCAGGGTCTCGGTGCGGACGGTGCCGGCCGGCAGGTCCCGGCCGGCCCAGGTGCCCACCCACACCTTCCACATCTCCGCGGCCCGCTGGGCCAGCTCCTGCTGCAGGGCGGGCGCCGCCAGGGCCTCCTCCAGGGTGGCCAGGCGCTCCGGCTCCAGGGCGCCCGGGCCCCGGCGCAGGGCCGCCAGGAAGGCGGCGATCCGCTCCTCCTGGCCCACCGCCCCGACGATCCGCCCCGTCGGGTCCACCAGGAGGTCCGGGAGGGCTACGGAAGTGGCCAGGGCAGCCAGGAGCAGGGTCCGCTCCCGGGGCTCCGCCAACTCCCTGCCCTGGAAGGCCAGGGGCTCGACC
>CAYMFV010000098.1:0-8872 GCA_964389745.1 uncultured Planctomycetales bacterium
GAGGTCCACGGCCACGGCGGACCCGGCCCGGAAGTCCAGGCGCCAGCTCCAGCGGCCGGCCTGGTCCGGCGTGAAGCGCAGCCGCCAGACGTCGCCCTGGCCACCGCCGGCCCCGTCCCCGGCGTAGAAGCCAGGCACCGTCAG
Source organism: uncultured Planctomycetales bacterium (assembly GCA_964389745.1). Lineage (GTDB taxonomy): Bacteria > Planctomycetota > UBA1135 > UBA1135 > UBA1135 > CAYMFV01. The sequence goes on from CAYMFV010000098.1 coordinate 145, forward strand.
GGTGCGGCCGTCCGGAGCGGTGAAGATGCCCTGGAAGCGGTAGTCCAGGAAGGGGTTGGGCTGGTTGTCGGTCTCCGTCGCCGCCGGCCCGTGGAAGGACAGCTCCAGCGACTGCCAGACCCGGGGCCCCTGCTGGCCGGACGGCGGTAGTGCCGCGCCAGAGGCAGCCGCGAGGAGCGCCGGGAGGACGGGCAGAAGGGACAGCACGGAAGAGATCCTGGTCCCGAGCAGGATAGCCCCGGACGGACACCCGGACCAGGATCTCCCGGCGGCGCGACCGCTTCAGGGCCGCATGGCGCCGGCCCGGAGCCCGGCGGCGTCCCGAATGCTCACGGCCACGCTGCTGCCCGTCAGGTCCACCGCGTAGCGCAGGAGCATCGTGTCCGGCCCGGCCTGGCTCACGGTGGTCAGGCCCGTACCCAGGCCGGCCCAGAGGTCCGCCAGGGCGTCCTGGCCGTCCACCGTGAAGGTCAGGGTCTCCCAGTCCAGGTCGCTGGCCCCGTCCTCGTCCCGCAGGGTGATCCGGGTGGCCGTCGTGGTCACCGCCAGGGAGACCTCCGGCGGCACGTCGTCCCCGAGGGCGGTGTCCACCACCCAGGCCGCCACGTCCTCGCCCACCGGCGGCGTGCCGAGGGCCGTCACCCCGCCCCCGGGCAGGAAGCCGCCGGGCAGGAACAGCTCCTCCCGGGGGTCGAACCAGGAGAGGCGGAAGTTGCTGCCCGGGGCCGCGGCCGTGAGGTCCAGGGTCGCCTGGCCGCCGGCGGGGAGGTAGAGGACGTAGCGGCGTCCGGCCTCGGCCAGGCACTGGGCGCCGGCGACGCCGCCCACCAGGGCGTCGTCGGGCTCCATGGTCCAGAAGGGGACGGTGCGCTCCAGGAAGCCCCGGGCGATGGCGCACCAGCGCCACAGGGGGTCGTAGGGGGAGAAGTCTTCGGTCAGGAGCAGGGGCTTGAGGATGAACTCCACGTGGCCGCCGGAGAGCAGGGTCGGCCAGAGGATGTCCCGGCGCTGGGCGTCCAGGTTCGCCGGCGTGGTCCGGCGGATCTCGTCCAGGCAGATGGGTAGAGGCCGGCCGGCGGCGGTGGTGAGCTCCCGCCAGCGCTCCACCTCGGCGCCCCGGCCGGCCAGGGGGTCGCGGATGAACTGGAAGGAGGTGGTGGCGAAGCGGGCGTCCCCGAGGAAGGGGGTCCAGGTCACCAGGGGATCCTGGGCCTGGTGGACGGTCACCGGGTGCTTGTAGGGATCCACCGCCCGGAGCCAGTCGGCGAAGAGGCGGATGGTGTCCGGGCTCCAGGGGAGCTTGCCGTCGTACTCCTCGCAGAGGTTCCACTGCAGGGCGTTGCAATGGCCGAAGCGGGCCACCAGCTCCCGGTAGTAGAGCTTGCGCTCGACCCCCAGGCTGCCGCCGTCCAGCTCCAGCTTGTTCGCCGCCTCGGCCTCGTTGAGGACGACGTGGAGGAGGAGCCCGAGCTCCTGGGCGTGCTCGAGGACGACCTCCCACTGGTGCATCCGGGTCATGTCGTAGTGGAGGTTGTCGTTCGTCGGGCTGCCGCCGGGGCGCACCGGCCCCACGAAGGGCCAGGTGTCCTGGCCGTCGCCGCCGATGTTCATGGGCAGGAAGTAGACGGAGTTCGCACCGGCCGCCGCCAGGTGGTTCAGGGCTCCGACGATGCCCTGGGCATCGCTCGCACCCCAGTCCGGGTCGCCCGGCTGCCATTCCGCCCGGTGGGGAGCGTAGCGGTGTACCGTGGGCCGGGCCGCCGGCCGGGCGAAGCCGGCGTAGGCCAGGAGGTTCTCCGGGCTGTTGGTGCCCGTCTTGATGAACCACGGGCCGTCCCGGAACTTCAGGTAGTGGCCGCCGGCGTACTCGAGGCGACCCCATTTCAGGAAGCCAGGGGCCGCCGGGTCCCGGGGCAGGATCGTGACCTGGCCCTGGAGGCCGTCGAGGGTCGGATCCGGCTGCCCGGCCCCGGAGTCCAGGCTCACGGCCACCTCCGGGCCGCTCCGGAAGGAGACCCGCCACTGCCAGGTACCGGCCTCGTCGGGGGTGAAGTGCACCTCCCAGACGTCGCCGGCGACGCCGCCCAGGCCGTCCCCGTCGAAGAAGCCCGGCACGTCATAGACCTGCCCGGAGGGGCCGGAGAAGTGCACCTGGAGCCGCCAGTCCAGGAAGGGGTTGGGCTGGACGTCGGCCTGGTGGGCGGCCGGGCCCTGGAAGTGGATCTCCAGGGGCTGCCAGACCCGGCGGCTGCCGTGGACCACGGCCTGGCTCCTGGCGGAGCCAGCCGCCGCCAGGGTCAGGACCAGAACCGGAAACCACAGGCCGGGAGACCGGTGGAGGGGGGAACCGGGGGGCATTGTGAGGGGGAGAGGACTCCCTCCAAGCCTACCCCGAGGGTCAAGCCCCCGCCTCCCCCTGCCGGGCTCGGACCCGGCGGAGGTCGTCCAGGAGGGTCTCGACCAGCTCCGGCAACCGCTCGTAGAGGCGGTAGCCGCGACTCGGGCGCAGGTAGCCCCGGGCCTCGGGATGGGTCGCGAGCAGGGTCTCCAGGCCGATCTCGGCCTCCAGGACCCGGAGCCGCTCCCGCTTGGCCAGGAGGGCCTTGACCAGGAAGGGCATGAGCATCGTGTAGTCGGCCGGGACGCTCACCGTGGTCCGCCGGTAGTGGTGCCGGTCCACCTTGCCCCAGGTCACGGCCTCCGCCGGCGGGCAGGAGGAGAGGCTGCCGTCGGTCACTGGTGCGGTCGTGATCTGGATGTCGTAGAGGTAGCCGCCGATCTCCTCGAAGCCGAGGACCTGGCTCAGAGCCGGCTCGGGCTGGAGATTGAAGTTCTTCGGCACCCCCCCCCCGAGGACCAGGGTTCCCAGGGACCGGGCTTCGTTCTCAAGAAGTCCCCAGCGGTGGATGGCGCAGGACTCGAAGACCTCCTGGTGCAGGTCCAGCTCGAAGGCGTGCTCGGGTCCGCCCAGCCGGGCCTCGGCCCATAGGCGCACCGAGTTCAGGAAGACCGAGCCGTCGGCGGGCGCGCCGACGAAGACCGGGATGGCCATCCGGGCGCAGAGGGCGAGGAGCCCCTCGGGCACGCCGTTGCGTGCCTCCAGCTCGGCGTAGGCCTTGCCGAGGAGGTGGCGGAGCTCGGTGCCGCTCATGCGTCGCTGGAACTCGGGGCGGCGCAGGAGCTCCCGGAGGAAGGCGTCCTGGCGCAGGAGGATGTCCTCGGGGAAGCCCACGTCGGTGACGCGGATGATCTCCTCGTCCCGGAGGCGACCGTCGTCCCCGTGGATGGGGACGCGCCGGAAGCTCGCTGCCGCCGCGCCGTCCAGGGCCCGGTGTCCGTCGTGGTAGCAGACGGCGTCGGTGGTGGAGAGGAGGACGAACCAGCCGGTCTCCAGGAGAGGGTTGAGCCAGGTGTAGTGCTGGCCCGAGACGGTGACCGGCCCCGCCACCGCCAGGGTCATGGGCACGCCCCGGCCGATGGCCTCGTCCAGGAGGAGCCAGGCCTGGCGCAGGAGGGCCCCGCCGAAGGCCGGCAGGGCCTCCTCCAGGACCTGGTCGAGGTGGTCCAGGTCGGGGACGGGCCGGCAGAGGAACTCCTCGGACTCGCCCGCGGGGGGCGTGCCCCCAGGGCCGGAATCCTGGTCCTGGCGAGGGGGAGGCATGCCCGGGATTCTAGGGGAGAGCCGGGCCCCGGTCTGCCCGGAGGGCTTGCCCCAGGGTGGTATAAGGGATGTCATGGCCCCCACCCTGGAAGTCCCCCCCCTGAACGAGCAGGTACAGCAGCTGCAGGGCCAGGTGCGGCGTCTTCGCAAGCTGACCCTTGCCCTGACTGCCCTGTGCAGCGGCGCGGTCCTCATGGCCGCCGCCTCCCCTCCTCGCGAGAAGGTCGTCGCCCGTGCCTTCGTCCTGGTGGACGAGTACGGCCAGGAGGTCGGTTCCCTGGCCGCCGACGCCGATGGCCCCCGCCTGATCATCCTCCACCCGGACACCGGCGAGGTGGCCATCCGCCTCGGGGTGAAGGGCTCCACGGCGGAGCCGCCCCCCGGCCGCCTGGCCCCGGTCCTGCCGGAGGTAGCCGAGACGCCCATGGATGCCCGCCTGCGCCGGGCCCTGGAGGAGCAGCGGCAGCGTCTCCTGGAGCGTTTCGAGGACCTCTCCGGCAGCGAGCTGGCCGCCGCCTGGTCGGCCCTGCCGGCGGGCCAGCGCTCCCTCCTGGCCGGCACCACCCTAGCGGCGGTGGCCGAGGGTCGGGAGCCGGCGGTGGCGGTGCCGGCGGTGGCGGTGCCCGGGGTCCGGGCGGGCGGTGCCTTCCTCGAGCTGTTCGACCCGGAAGGCGCCCTGGTCTTCTACCGCTCGGCTGCCCCGGAGAAGGCCGGGATCGGTCGTCGCTGACCCCGACCCGCCTGCCCTGCTCCGGTCCTCGACCCCGGGTCCTCTCGGGGCCGCGGGTTCTCAGTTGTAGTCCGGGATCTCGTAGGCGTCGTAGGACTCCCGGATCAGGAGCACGTCGACACCGGGCAGGGGGCCGCCGTACTCGAAGCCATCCGGCGGGTCGTCGCTCACCTCCGGATCGTAGTCCACGTCCACGTGGTCGAAGTTGAGAAGGTCGTTGACGACGATCAGCTGGCCGACGACCTTGAGCATGCTGTAGGTGTCCATCTCGTTGACGAAGTGGAAACCGTACAGCTCCTGGCCGAGGCCGCCGGCAACCGAGCTGACCTTGCAGGCCGGGGCGACGAGGCCCAGCTTCGGGTGGTCACCCTTGTTGCCGTTGCCGATGATCACCTGGTCCCGGAAGATAATCTCGTTGCGGTACCCCTGGCGCAGGTCCCAGGTCGACTCCACGTACACCACGAGGCCGCCCTTGAGCTGGACGTCGTCCAGGACCAGGGTGGCGCCCGGATCCAGGGTCACCACCACCGTGTCCTCGATGATCATGTCCGCGAGAACGCTGATGCGATCGAAGTGGGTACGGCTGGGACCCGGCTGCAGGAAGTGGTCCAGGTTCCACTTGGGCATCTTCAGAATCTTGCGGGTGATGACCTCCTTGCCCGGGTTCAGGTAGTTGGCCTCGGTGTACTTGTAGAGCTTGCCGTAGACGTTGGCGTTGGAGAACTCGAAGTTCTTCGCCTTCCCGGAGCCGCCGAAGATCCAGGCACCGACGCCATTGCCGGCGGTGGGGTCCCAGTCCATGACCACGTTGGCGTCGTCGGGGATGACCATGTTCCCATCCACGTCGCCATCGTTCAGGTGCAGCTCCGCTCCGAGGGAGCCCAGGGCCTTGGTGCGGAGCTCGTCTCCGGGAGTGATCTCGATCTCCGCCAGGATGCGATAGAGGCTCGGTCCCTCGGTGCCGGTGATGCGCAGGGAGCCGACCACCGGGTCGTTCGGGTTGGGGACGTCCAGCCGTTCCACCGAGAAGCCGGTCTCGCCGTCGAGCATCAGGGTCTCGCCAGCGGTGCCCTCCCAGGTCGGGTCCAGGGTGAGCTGCATGCGCGTGTACTCCAACCCGGACTGGGCGGCGAGCTCGGCACGCAAGGCCGCGGTGGCGTCCCGGGCGAGCTGCATCTGGTTCCGAGCCGAGGCCGTGAAGGTCGTGGCGAGCAGGGCCAGCATGCTCGTCAGGACCAGGGTCAGGAGCAGGACGGAACCGCGCTCCTGGCAGCCGGCGGGCGCCGGCGGGGTGGGGGATGTGGTCATGGGCTCTCCGCGAGGGGGGGACTCTCTCGTCCTCAACAACGGCCACAGGTGGTGGACCTTGAGTCCACCTTTCCGGCGAGGGGCGAGGCGCCCCGGCCCGCCGGGCGCGCGGTCGGGCTCAGTACTCCTGGACGTTGGTCCGGACCCAGGCGGCGCCGCCCACCTGGAGCTCGTACTCCCGGGCTCCCTTGCCCGCCTCCAGGCCGGCGTGCACACCCACGGTCCAGGTGATGGACACCTGGGTGATGACCTCGGTGCCGTTCACGTCGGTGGTCTGCCAGCTCATGGCGAAGGCCCGCAGATCCTCCAGGACCAGGTCGTCCTCGATGCCGTCGGTGGCTCGGAGCTCCCGGCTGACGGGATCCCAGGTGTAGGTGAGCAGGCCCGGATCCAGGGTGCCGGTGGTCTCCACGACGATGGTCCAGCCGCTCTGGGGATCGCCGGCGAGGTCCAGGGTCCGGGAGAAGCGGATGTCCCGCAGGACCCGGTCCAGGGCACGGCGGGTCTGGATGTGCGTGTGGACCCGGCGATCGCCTTCCCGGACCACCTCGAAGGACTCGCTGACGCTCACCAGGGCCCCGAACATGAGCACCAGGACCATGGCCGACGCGAGGAGGACCTCGACCATGGTGAAGCCGGCGCGGCCCGGGGCGAGGGGGCGTCTCACCACGTGATCTCCGTGGGCTGGGAATTGATCTTGCCGCTCAAGGCGTTCGAGGACACCTCCCAGGCGGTCTTGTCGGTGGTGATGATGATGGCCGCTCCTCGGGGGGTCCGGCCGTTGGGCAGGAACACGAAGATCGGGTCGTGGACGGTGATCTTCACGAAACGGACGCCGTCGGCCAGGGTCCGCCAGCCCTCGCTGTCGCTGCCCGGCCCGAGGATCGGCTCGTCGTCCACGGTCTTGCAGCGCCAGCGCCGGGTGGGCACCTCCACCTGCACCATGCACGGCTTCCAGCGGGCCCGGGCCGCGGAGCGCACCAGCAGGCCGTCGGCCACGAGCCGCCGGGCCTCGGCGCCAGCCAGGTCGGTGTCGCTGCTGGTGGGCACGCCCAGGGAGGCCAGGGTGGCGATGATGGCCAGCACCACCAGCAGCTCGGCGAGGCTCAGCCCTCGGCGGTGGGGTCGGTGACAAGCCATCGTGCGGAGAGGACGAAACGATCTGCGGAGTAGACGCTGACGGTGAGCAGACGGGTCCTGGACTCCTCCGGGGCAACGACCTGGGTGATGTCCCGGTCGTCCACGGCCACGACGCTGATCTCCAGCTCCAGGTTGTCGGCCCCGGGGAGGGGCTGGCCGTCGCCCATCACCGGCGCCATGCGCTGGCCGTTCAGGGCTTCGACGTCGGCCAGGGTCATGGGAAAGGTCCACTCCCGGAACTGACGCACCGCGGCCACGGCCACGTCCGTGACCTCGGAGCCGCTCAGGGTGCGCAGGCTCATGCGCAGGGCGGCGTTGGCGCCGACGCCCACCAGCACCACCAGGAGGATGGCGACGGCCACCTCCACCAGGGTGAAGCCGGCGCGGCGGCGCCGGAGAGGGGCGGCAGGGGGGGGAGGCGTCATCCGACGAACTTCGCCATCTGGAGGATGGGCATCATCAGGGCGACGACGATGAAACCCACGAGACCGCCGGCCAGGACCACGGTGGCGGGTCCCAGCAGGCCGGTTAAGAGCTCCATGGCCGCCTGGGTCTCACGGTCCAGGAACTCGCCGGCCTTGCGCAGGCTGGCGTCCAGGGAGCCGGTGGACTCGCCGGCGATGATCATCTGCACCAGGGCCGGTGGCAGCTCGGCGTCGGTCAGGGCCAGGTGCATGGGTCGACCGTCCCGGACCACGTGGCTGGCCTGCTCCCAGGCCTGCTGCAGCTTCGGCAGCTCGGAGATCTGCCGGGCGTGCTCCAGGCCGGTGAGAATGGGCACCCCGGACTCCAGGGTCATGGCCAGGGTGTTCACCGAGCGGGCCAGGTAGGCCTTGTGGATCAGGTTGCCGACCCCGGGCACGTGGCTGACGACCCGGAAGGCGAGCCGGCGGACGTGCCGGTTCTTCATGGCCAGTACCACGAGCAGGGCCAGACCGCCGTAGAAGAGGAGGATCAGCTCCGGGTGGGCCCGGATCAGCCCGCTGGTGCCGAGGACCAGCTTCGTCGGCCAGGGCAGCAGTTCCGGCTTGGAGAGGAGCAGCTTCTCGAAGCGGGGCACCAGGAAGAAGAGGATCCCGGTGGTCATGACGAAGGTCAGGCCGATCAGGAAGCCGGGATAGGCCAGGGCGCCCTTGATCTTGCCACCCAGGCGGATCTGGTTCTCCAGGAGCTCCACGCAGCGGTCCAGGGCGTCGTCCAGGGTACCGGCCTGCTCGCCCGCGGAGACCAGGTGGACCACGTACTTCTCGAAGCAGCGGGGCAGGCAGTCGAAGGCGTAGGAGAGGTCATGGCCGCTCTCCACCGCCCGGGCGATCTTCTCCAGGGCGCGCCGCTGGGACGGCGTCGAGGCGTGCTCCACCAGGCTCCGCAGGGCCGCCAGCAACGGCACCCCGGCGTTGAGCATGGCCCGGAGCTGGATGAGGACGTGCAGGGCCTCCTTGGGGCGGAGGCGCAGCCGGGGGTCCCGGTCCACCTCCAGGGTGGGGGCGACGGCCTCGGCTCCGGTGGGGAGGACCTCCCCGGCCAGGTCCAGGTCGCCGTCCAGGGCGGCGCCGCGTCGGCCGAGGGCCAGCTTCATGTGGCACCTCCGCCGGCGGCCCGGATGGCCTCCTCCAGGGTCGTGGCGCCGCGGTTCACGTGGCGGATGGCGTCCTGGAGGAGGGTCACCATGCCTGCCTCCAGGACCCGCTGGCGCAGCTCCAGGCTCGAGGGGTTGCGGGCCACCAGGTCCTGGACGGGACCGTCGGCCCGGAGCACCTCGTAGATGCCCAGGCGCTTGTCGTAGCCGGTGCCCCGGCAGGCGGGACAGCCCATCGCCTGGTAGTGGGGACCGGGTCCGAGACCCCCGGCGAGGAACTCGCGACGGACCGCGGCGGGCAGGGCCACGG
>CAYMFV010000099.1:0-8864 GCA_964389745.1 uncultured Planctomycetales bacterium
AGGCCGGATAGACCATGGCCAGGAGAAAAGTACAGACCAGATGTTGCACTATCGCTGGGAACGCGGCCAGAGCAGAAGGGACCCCTGCGACCAGTCGAAACGGGAGCACCTGGACGTGGGAGGAAGGCCGTTCCAAGGTCGGTCCGAGGAGGACCCCGGCCATAGATCGGGCGGGCGGTCCGGAGGACCGCCTCGGGCTGGGGGCCGCCCCATGGGCGCGGGCGGCAGGGCAGCAGCCTGCCCTCTCCAACGGGGACTCCTAAGGGAATGGGGGGTGCACCAGTAGGGGCTTGACAGGTGGCAGTAGGAGTCTAGCCTGAATGAACGTTCATTCAGCGCCCCGGGGCCGCCCGCCGGCCGTCCCTGGGCCCCTGGAGCCCCCACGAGCGTGACCGAGCCCGCCATCCGATCCTACCCCGAAGGCAAGGAGGAGCGCATCCTCCAGGCCGCGGTGGCGGTCTTCGCCCGCAAGGGCTACCACGGCAGCGCCATCGCCGACGTCGCCCGGGAGGCCGGGGTCGCCGCCGGCACCATCTACCTCTACTTCGCCCGGAAGGAGGACCTCCTGATCGAGCTCTTCCGCCGCTCCATCGGCGGCTACCTGGAGGAGGTCCGGCCCCGGCTGGAGGCCGCCGCCCCCGGGCTGCCCCGTCTCTGGCTGGCCATCCGGGCCAACCTGGCCTTCTTCGAGGAGGACCGGGCCCGGGCCCGGGTCCTCCTCCTCCACGCCCGGGAGGTCCACCCCCTCATCCGGGAAGGCATCCGGCCCGTGATGCGGGCCTACTTCGCCGTCCTCGAGGACGTCCTCGCCACCGGCATGGCTGCCGGCGCCTTCGCCCCGGACCTGGATCCGGCCCTGGCCCGGCGCTTCGTGGCCGGCGGCCTGGAGGAGGCCGTGGCCCGCCACCTGGTGGCGCATCCGGCCACCTCCCTCCTGGAGCTGCACGATCCGCTCTTCCGGATGGTGGCCCGGGCCGCCGGGGCCGACCCGGCCGCCGTGGCCGCCTTCGCCGACCATCCCGACCCTGCCCTCCACGAGCATCCATGACCGAGCAACTGCGCATCCGCAGGACCGCGGTGATCGGCGCCGGCGTCATGGGCGCGGCCATCGCCGCCCACCTCGCCAACGCCGGCTACCCCTGCCTGCTCCTGGACATCAAGCCCGACGAGCCCACCGACGAGGAGAAGGCCCGGGGTCTCACCCGGGACGACCGGGAGGTGGCCGACCGCATCGCCCGTGCCGGCCTCGCCCGGGCCCGCAAGGCGAAGCCCGCCGCCTTCTTCAGCCGCCGGGAGCCGGCCCTGGTGGAGGTCGGCAACATCGAGGACGACCTCGGCCGCCTCGCCGAGGTGGACTGGGTCATCGAGGCGGTGATCGAGCGCCTGGACATCAAGGCGTCGCTCTACGAACGCCTTGCCCGGCACCTCGGCTCCGGCGCCATCCTCTCCACCAACACCTCGGGCCTGTCCGTGGCCCGGCTGGCCGAGGCCCTGCCGCCGGAGCGCCGGCGTCGCTTCCTGGTCACCCACTTCTTCAACCCGCCCCGCTACCTGAAGCTCCTCGAGGTCGTCCCCGGACCGGACACCGACCCCGAGCTGGTGGCCGCCCTCGCCCGCTTCGGGGAGGAGGAGCTGGGCAAGGGCATCGTCTTCGCCAAGGACACGCCCAACTTCATCGCCAACCGCATCGGCACCTTCGCCCTGGTCCACGGCGTCCACCTGATGCTGGAGCAGGGGCTGACCGTGGCCGAGGTGGACAAGCTCACCGGCAAGGCCATCGGCCGGCCGAGGAGCGCCACCTTCCGCACCGCCGACCTGGTCGGGCTCGACACCCTGGCCCACGTGGTGCGGAACATGTACGAGAACCTGCCCGACGACCCCCGGCGGGAACTCTTCCAGCTGCCCGAGTTCCTGGAGAAGATGCTCGAGCGGGGCTGGCTCGGCGAGAAGAGCGGGCAGGGCTTCTACAAGAAGGTCCGGGGCGAGGACGGCAAGCGCCAGATCCTCATGCTCGACCCGGGGACCCTGGAGTACGTGCCCCAGCCCAAGGTCGCCTTCGGCTCCCTGGAGATGGCCCGGGGCATCGAGGACGCCGGCGAGCGCATCCACTCCCTGTTCCGGGCCAGGGACAAGGCCGGGGCCTTCCTCCGGGAGAACCTGACCGCCACCCTCCTCTACAGCGCCGCCTGCATTCCCGAGATCAGCGACGACATCGTCAACGTGGACCGTGCCCTGCGCTGGGGCTTCGGCTGGGAGCTCGGGCCCTTCGAGAGCTGGGACGCCCTGGGCGGCGCCAAGGCGGCCAGGCGCTTCCAGGAGCAGGGCCGGGAGCTGCCGCCGGCGGCCGTCGCCCTCCTCGAGAGCGGTCGCCCCACCTGGTACCAGCGGGAGCAGGGGCAAACCTCCTTCTTCCACATCCAGAAACGGGACTACGAAGCCGTCCAGGAGCACCCGAAGGTGCTCCGCCTCCGGGATCTGAAGGAGGCCGGCCGGGTCATCCTCGAGAACGCCGATGCCAGCCTCGTGGACCTGGGCGAGGAGGTGGCCTGCCTCGAGTTCCACACCAAGATGAACACCATCGGCCCGGGCATCATGGAGATGATGGAACGGGCCCTGGACGAGGTCGAGGCCAACTGGCGCGGCCTCGTCGTCGGCAACGACGGCGAGCACTTCTCCGCCGGCGCCAACCTGCTCCTGGTCCTCAACGAGCTGGACGACGACAACTGGGAGGACGTGGACTGGATGGTGAACCGCTTCCAGCAGCTCAACCAGCGCCTGCGCTTCTCCTCCCGGCCCGTCGTCGTCGCGCCCCACGGCCTGGTCCTGGGCGGCGGCTGCGAGGTCACGGTGGCCGGCGACTCCGCCTGCGCCGCCGCCGAGACCTACATCGGCCTGGTCGAGGTGGGCGCCGGCCTGGTGCCGGCGGGCGGCGGCTGCAAGGAGATGGTCAAGCGGGTCCACGAGAGCCTGCCCGAGGACACCGAGGTGGATCTCCTGCCCCTGGTCCGCCGCCTCTTCGAGACCATCGGCATGGCCAGGGTGGCGACCAGCGCCCGGGAGGGCCAGGAGCTCGGCTACATCCGGGCTGCGGACAAGGTGGTCATGAACGGCGACCACCTCCTGCACGAGGCCCGGAGCATGGTCCTGGCCCTGGCCGCCACCGGCTACCGCGCCCCCCGGCCGCTCCGGGACATCCGGGTGGCCGGCGAGACCGGCCTCGCCCTGCTCCGGGTGGGCCTGCACAACATGAAGGCGGCGGGCTACATCAGCGAGCACGACGCCCTCATCGGCGACCACCTGGCCCGCATCCTCTGCGGCGGCGAGGTGGCCCCCGGGTCCCGGGTGGACGAGCAGTACCTCCTGGACCTGGAGCGGGAGGCCTTCATGAGCCTCCTCGGCGAGCCCAAGACCCTGGCGCGCATGGAGCACATCCTCAAGACCGGCAAGCCCCTGCGGAACTGATGGACATGGACAAGGAACGCACACCCGTCGTCGTCACTGCGGTGCGCACCGCCGTGGGCAAGGCCCCCCGGGGCGCCCTGCGCCACACCCGCCCCGACGAGCTGGCCGCCGCCGTCCTCCGGGCCGCCCTGGAGCGCACGCCTGGCCTCGAGGCCGCTGCCGTGGATGACGTGCTCCTCGGCTGCGCCTTCCCCGAGGGGCCCCAGGGCATGAACGTGGCCCGGGTCGCCGCCCTCCGGGCCGGGCTGCCGGTGGAGGTGCCGGCCATGACCCTCAACCGCTTCTGCTCCAGCGGCTTGCAGGCCATCGCCGTGGCCGCCGACCGCATCGCCACCGGCCAGGCCGAGGTGGTGCTGGCCGGCGGCGTCGAGTCCATGAGCATGGTGCCCATGGGCGGCCGGGGCATGGCGCCCAACCCGGGTCTGGCCGTCGACCAGCCCGACGCCTACCTGGGCATGGGGCTCACCGCCGAGCTGGTCGCCGAGCGCTTCGGCATCGGCCGGGAGGAGCAGGACGCCTTCGCCCTGGAGAGCCACCGCCGGGCCGTGGCCGCCATCGAGGAGGGCCGCTTCGCCGACGAGATCGTGCCCCTCACGGTCCAGGAGCGGCGCCCCGCGCCGGGCGGCAAGGTGGAGGTCCGGGAACGGGAGTTCGCCCGGGACGAGGGGCCCCGGGCCGATACCTCCCTGGAGGCCCTGGGGCGGCTCAAGCCCGCCTTCCACCAGGGTGGGACGGTGACCGCCGGCAACGCCTCCCAGACCAGCGACGGCGCCGCCTGCACCGTGGTCATGAGCCTGGCCCGAGCCGAGAGCCTGGGGCTGGCGCCCCTGGCCGCCTTCCGGGGCTTCGCCGTGGCCGGCGTGCCTCCCGAGATCATGGGCGTCGGCCCGGTGGCGGCGGTGCCGAAGCTCCTCGAGCGCCACGGCCTCGGGGTGGGGGAGGTGGACCTGTGGGAGGTCAACGAGGCCTTTGCCGCCCAGTCCCTCTACGTGTGCAAGGAGCTCGGCCTGCCCGCCGAGCGGGTCAACGTCAACGGCGGCGCGATCGCCCTGGGCCACCCTCTGGGCGCCACCGGCGCCAAGCTCACGGCCACCCTCCTCCACGAGATGCGCCGCCGGGGCGTCCGGCGGGGGGTGGTCACCATGTGCGTCGGCGGTGGCATGGGCGCCGCGGGCCTCTTCGAGTCCATCCAGTGAAGTTGGAAAAGAACATGTCCGGAGAACAGCAGCAGAACGTCACCAGCGGCCAGTTCCTCCTCGCAGCGGTGGATCCCGCCGAGGTCTTCGTCCCCGAGGACTTCTCCGAGGAGGAGCGGATGATCGCCGCCACGACGGAGAAGTTCATGCAGGAGCAGGTCCTGCCGCGCATGGAGGCCCTCGCCGCCCTCGAGGAGGGCCTGCACCGCCGGCTGCTGGGCGAGCTGGGGGAGCTGGGGGTCTTCACGGTGGACGTGCCCGAGGAGTACGAAGGACTGGGCGCCAGCAAGAAGATGAGCATGCGTCTTGCCGAGGCCCTGGGCCACGGCATGGCCTTCGCCTCGGCGCCGGTGGTCCAGGCCGGGATCGGTGGCCTGCCGGTGGTCTTCTTCGGCAACGAGGCCCAGCGGGCGAAGTACTTGCCCGGGATCATGGCCGGGACCACGGTCACCGCCTACGCCCTCACCGAGCCGGGTAGCGGCTCCGACGCACTCTCCGCCCGGACCACTGCGGTGCTGGACGAGGGCAAGGGCGTGTACCTCCTGAACGGCACCAAGCAGTTCATCACGAACGCCGGCTTCGCCGACCTGTTCATCGTCTTCGCCAAGGTGGACGGGGAGCACTTCACCTGCTTCCTGGTGGAGAAGGACTTCCCGGGGGTCAGCACCGGACCCGAGGAGAAGAAGATGGGCCTCCACGGCTCCTCGACCAGGAGCCTGATCCTGGAGGACACGCCGGTGCCGGTGGAGAACGTCCTCGGCGAGGTGGGCAAGGGGGCGAAGATCGCCTTCAACGTCCTCAACATCGGCCGGCTGAAGCTGGCGCCGGCGGTGCTCGGCGGGGCGAAGGTCACCCTGGCGGAGGCCATGGGCTACGCCCAGGAGCGGGAGCAGTTCGGCAAGCCTCTGGCGGCCTTCCCCCTCATCCAGCAGAAGATCGCCGGCGCGGTCATGCGCATCTACTGCACCGAGAGCATGTGCTACCGGACCGCCGACCTGATCGACCGGGCCATCGCCGGCATCAAGGCAGCCGGCGAGACGGACCCTGCCCGGGCGGTGGTGCAGGCTCTCCGGGAGCTGGCCGTCGAGTGCTCCATCAACAAGGTCTACTCCAGCGAGGCCATCGGCTGGATCGCCGACGAGACCGTGCAGATCTACGGCGGCTACGGCTACGTGTCCGAGTACCCGGCCGAGGGGCGCTTCCGGGACGCCCGCATCCACCGCATCTGGGAGGGGACCAGCGAGATCAACCGGATGATCATCACCGGCGAGCTCCTGGACCGGGCCATGAAGGGGAAGATCCCGCTGCTGGCCGCGGTCAAGCAGGTGGCCGACGAGCTCATGGTGCGCCGGGGCATGGCCGCCGAGCCCGTCGGGCTCCTCGGTGCCGAGCGTCTGGCCGTGGACAACGCCAAGAAGCTCGCCCTCTTCGCCGCCGGCGCCGCCGCCCAGAAGTTCGGCACCGGGCTGCAGCAGGAGCAGGAGGTCCTGGCCTGGGTGGCGGACATGGTCATCCACACCTTTGCCATGGAGAGCGCCCTGCTCCGCACCCTGCACCTGGCCGAGGAACGGGACGCGGCGGAGGTGGCCGCCCGGGCGGCTGCCGTCACCCTGGCGGTGGAGGACGGCATGGATGTCCTCGAGGATCGGGCCCGGCGCGTCCTGGCCCGGGTGGGCAGCGGTGACGAGCTGCGCTCCATGCTCTCCATGGCTCGCAAGCTGACCCGGCGCCAGCCCGCCGACGGCGCTGCCGCCGGCCGCACGCTGGCCGCTTTCGCCCTGGAGAAGGGAACCTATCCTTTCTCCTGATGCCCTCCCCGCCCCTGCCCCGCCCCGACCTCCAGGGCCGGGTGGCCGTGGTCACCGGTGCCAGCCGAGGCATCGGCCGCGCCCTGGCCCTGACCCTGGCCGAGAGCGGCTGCGCCGTCACCGTGGCCGCCAGGAGCGAGCGGGGCAGCCCGGAGCGGCCCGGGTGCGTCCACGACACCGCCCGGGAGATCGAGGCCCGGGGGGGGCGGGCCCTGGCCCTCCGGGTGGACGTGTGTGCGGCGGAACAGATCGAGGCGATGGTGGAGCGCACCGTCGCGCACTTCGGCCGGCTGGACTACATCGTCCACAATGCCGGGGTGCTATGGTGGCGACCGGTGGCGGAGACTCCGATCCGGCACTTCGACCTCCTGACCCGGATCAACGTCCGCGCTGGCTTCCTGTGTGCCCACCACGCCCTGCCGCACATGCGCCGTCTTGGGGGGGGGAGGTTCGTCTTCGTGGCTCCGCCCCTGGATCTGGAGGTGTTGCCGGGGAAGACCGCCTGGATGGTGAGCAAGTACGGCCTGACCCTCCTGGCCCGGGGCCTGGCGGCGGAGGAGGCGGAGCACGGCATCGGCGCCTGTGCCCTGTGGCCGGCCACGGCCGTCGAGTCCTGGGCCACGATCCAGCACCAGGTGGGCCACCGGGAGCAGTGGCGTCGGCCGGAGATCGTCGCCGATGCCCTGCTGGAGATCCTGCGCCGGCCCGCTGCCCGCTGGAACGGCCGGGGAGTTACCGACGAGGAGGTGCTGCGCTGCGCCGGGGTTGAGGACTTCCACTGCTACGACTGTGTGCCGAGGGGCTGAGGAGAGTTACCGCGGATGAGCGTCGAGATCCAGAAGGTCGAAACACCCTGGCGGTTGACCGACTACGGCACCATCGCCCACCTGGTCGAGCATGTGCGTCAGCTCCGGGTGGAGGCCTCGATGGTGGCGCCCAACCTCCGGGACCGCCGGGTGTGGATGGTCAACTCCACGGCCAAGGGGGGGGGGGGGGCCGAGATGCTGCCGCGCATGGTGGCGCTGCTCCGGGAGCTGGGCGTGGAGACCGAGTGGGCGGTGGTCAAGACCGAGCGCCAGGAGTTCTTCCGCCTGACCAAGCAAGTGCACAACCTGGTGCATGGCCAGGGGGAGCCGCGCCTGGACGGAGCGGCCCGGGAGCTCTACGAGACCGAGAACCGGCGCTTCGCCGCCGCCCTGCGCCCGCACCTCCGGGACGGTGACATCCTGGTGGTGCACGATCCCCAGCCCATGGCCGTGGCCGCCTTCCTCCGGCAGGACCTGGCCCTGCGGACCATCTGGCGCTGCCACATCGGCTTCGACGAGCACAACACCGCCACCCGGGCGGCCTGGGCCTTCCTCCGGCCCTGGGCCGAGGCCTACGACCAGGCGGTCTTCTCCGCGCCCGAGTACATCCCCGACTTCTTCGCCGGCCGGGCGACGATCATCCACCCGGCACTGGACCCCTGCAGCCACAAGAACCGGGAGCTGCACCCCCACAAGCTGGTGGGCATCCTGGTCAACTCCAGTCTCAAGCAGGGCAGGCACCCTGTGGTGACGCCACCCTTCTCGGCGCCGGCACTGCGCCTCTTCCCTGAAGGCGAGTTCCGACCGGCCACCGACCACGAGGACATCGGGCTCCTGCACCGGCCGATCATCACCCAGGTGAGCCGCTGGGACCGGCTCAAGGGCTTCCCCTACCTGCTCCAGGGCTTCGTTCGCCTCAAGGAGGCCTTGGCGAAGCGGGCCGGCGAGCTCCCGCCCCGGCACCGCCGGCGCCTCGAGATCGCCCGCCTGGTCCTGGCCGGCCCCGATCCGGCTTCGATCCAGGACGATCCCGAGGGCCAGGATGTCCTGGCCGAGCTGGTCGAGCTCTACCGGGAGCTGCCCCCGCACCTGCAGCGGGACGTGGCCCTCCTGACCCTGCCCATGGCCTCCCGGAAGGAGAACGCCCTGATGGTGAACGCCCTCCAGCGCTGCTCCACCGTCGTGGTCCAGAACTCCCTCCGGGAGGGCTTCGGCCTCACCGCCACCGAGGCCATGTGGAAGGGTGTCGGTCTCCTGGCCAGCCGGGCCTACGGCCTGCGCCAGCAGGTCCGGGCGGGCATCGACGGCATGCTCGTCCAGGATCCCACCGACGCCGATGAGATCTCCCGCCGCCTGGACACGATCCTCGCTGACGTCCCCCGCCGGGACTTCATGGCCCGCAACGCCCGCCGCCGCGTCCACGACGAGTTCCTCGTCTTCACCCAGATCTGCCGCTGGCTCCGCTGCCTGGGCGACTGCGCCATGACCGGACCCCGGAAGGCAGGGGAGGTGGGGGAGTAGGCGGGCACCCGGCGGCAGGAACGGTCCCCGCCGCCGTGCGGGAGCGGTCGGGCCGCTGTCCGTGCGGCGGC
>CAYMFV010000100.1:0-8817 GCA_964389745.1 uncultured Planctomycetales bacterium
GTCCGGCCCTGCCCCTGGCCTTCACCCTCGCCGCCAGCGCCACCAGCATCCTGACCCTGCTGGCGGGCGGCGCCCGCCTGGGCCAGCTCGGCGGCGTCCTGGCCACCGCCGCCGGGGTCGCCACCGCCGTCTCCTGGCTCCGGCCTGGCCTCTCCTGGGCCCGGGGCGGGATGGCGGTGCCGGTCCTCCTCCACGGCGCCCTGGTTCTCCTGGGCTGGCTGGCCCTGGCGCCGGACCTGCCCGGGGTGGCGGCCCTCCTCCTGGGACTCGCCCCCCTCCTGGCCTGGGCCGGGGAGTGGCGAGCCACCGGGGCCGAGGGCAGGCGGATGCTGCCGCTCCTTCGCCGGGCGGCCCTGGTGGCGGTCCCTCTCCTGGCTGCAGCCTGGCTGGTCTGGCTGGCCCGGGACGGGGGCGGGTCTCCCTGAGGGTCAGGACGGCCCCGCTTTCTTCCCCGGGTCCGTTCTGCCGAGCAGGTGCAGCGCCACGGCCTCGCGGATCGAGTGCACGCCCAGCTTGCCCAGGATGTGCTGCACGTGGTTGCGCACCGTGACCCTGCGGATGCCAAGGGACAAGGCGGTCTCGTCGAGACTCAGATCACCGGCGAGAAGCTCGAGGACCTCCACCTCCCGGGGGGTCAACGGTCGCAGCTTGCAGAGGGTGCGCCTGCTCCGGGAGGCAACGCGCTGCAGGTACTGCTCGATCCGATGGGATCGGTCCACCTCCTGGGCGCAGTGCACCAGCCACGGCCAGGTCCCGTCGGGGCCCTCGATCGGGATGATCAGCAGCTCCAGCCAGCGCGGCTGTGGCTGGGTGCTGCGGATGCCCACCCGGACGGGCTTGAGCACCTGGTCTCCCCTGGCGAAGCCGACGAGGGAGCAGCGCTGCGTGCAGAAGGGCCGGCCGCGGGAGTCCTCGGACGCGACCAGCTCGTAGCAGGGGCGGCCGACGGAATCCTCCCGCCGGACCCCCAGCAAGGCCTCCGCCCGCGGGTTGAGGAAGGCCAGCTTCTGACCGGGATCGCTGACCCAGACGGCGACACCCAGCCGGTGGATCCAGGGCGGAACCACGGGCTCGGGCACGCCCTGGCCGGCAGGCAGACGGCCCTCCGGGCCCCTCGGCGGTGTCCTCTCGGCCATCGTCCAAGTCTACCGGATGCTGGCGGCGGCAGCGTCCACCCGCCGTCGCCCGCGGGAATCGAAGAGAATCGGCCCGGTGGCGCCCACCACCGGGGGCCCCTGACGCATGGCGGACACCAGGGCCAGAGGATCCGTACCACCACGCCGCACGCCCTCGGCCAGCACCAGGGCGGCGTCATAGCCGGCTGCTGCCCAGGCGCCGGGAGGATGGCCGAAGCGCCGGCGAAAGGACCTGACAAAGGCCTTCGTGCCGGGGCGCTTCGAGTCGAGGCGGAAGCAGGCCGGTGCCAGATCGGGCCCGCTCCTCGTCGCTCCCGGCGGCGCCGCCGGGACCACGGAGCGAACCCAGTAACTGCCGGTCCCGGTCACGCTGGCCGCCGCCGAGGTGGAGACCGTCGGGATGTGCGCCCGGGTCGCGACCTGGGCAACCGCGTGCGCCGCCCGGCGCTCCGGAGGGGTGATCAGGGCCAGGGCACCATGCTCGGTGACGAGCCCGACCGCACTCGAGGAGACCGTCGCCCACGGGCCATGTCCCCGGCCGACGACCAGCGTGAGGCCGGGACCACCGCGCTCCCGGACCTGCTCGAAGGCCAGGCGCGCACCCTCGGCGAGAGCCGTGGTCACCTCGGCCCTCCCAGACGGCACCAGGCCGACGACGCCCTGCGGCGCTGCTGCCGCGGCCCCGGCCACGGCGGCTGGCCAGCAGAGCAGGGACGCCAGGAGAGCCGCCGCCGACATCAGCGCTCCAGACGAAAGACGCCGCCCCGGACCCGACCGAGGAGCATCGGGGTGACGTTGTTGTGGGTCGTATCGAAGCGCAGCTCGCCAACGACGCTGCTGGTCGCCTGCACGCCGAACAACTGGTCGCGGATCCGGGCACGGTTCAGGCCGGCCTCCTGGATGGCGCGGATCAGGTAGCGTGCTCCGGCGTAGGCGTAGGCGGCCACGGCATCCGGCTCCTGGCCGGTACTCGCCAGGTAGGCCTCGCGAAACGCGGTCCAGGCGCCGCCGGCCCGTTCGGGATCGAAGGGGTAGGTCAGCACCATGCCCTCCGCGGCCGGCCCGGCCGCCGCCAGGAAGACCGGATCGACCAGGCGATCGGGTCCATAGAGGCGCGTGCGCAGGCCCGCCTCCCGCAGCGCCCGCACGACCCTGCCGGCCGGCTCGGCCCGGCCCCAGATGACCACCGCCTCGGGCTGGAGCGCCCGAATCCGCTCGATCTCCACCGGCCAGGCGGTCTGGTGGTTCTCGAAGCGCATCTCCAGGACGATCGGGTGATGCAGGCGCCGGGCAGCATCCACGAACTCCCGGGTGCCGACTCGCCCGTAGCGATCGTTGGCCCGGAACACGACGACGCGCTGGAGACCGTCCTCCTGGAAGATGCGCCGGGCCAGGGCGTAGCTGCTCTGCCGATCGTCCGGCCGGATGCGGACGATCCAGGGTATGGCGTGCTCCGTCAGGGTCGGATCCGTGCCGCCCGTATTCACGACCGGGACCTCGATCTTCAGCAGGACGCGGCTCATGACGTGCGTGCTGCTGTCCTCCAGTGCGCCGAGGATGCCCCAGACACCGGCTTCGAAGGCCAGATCCACCGCCGCGTTGGCGGCGGCACCCCAGGCCAGGTTCTCGTCGCGGACGACCAGGGTGAAGGGCAGGGTCGACCGGTATCCTCCGTCCCGGTTGGCCTCTGCCACCGCCAGGCGGATGCCGGCCAGCATGCGCTCGCCAAGGGCCTCATCCTGGCCCCCGAGCGGCGCCAGGACCCCGATGCGCACCTCCTGCAGGTCCTTCGGCTCCGGCGCGTCCCGCCCCGGTCCGCGGAAGGCCGGTGGCTCCCGGAAGAAGGTCCAGTAGGCACCGCCAAGCCCCTGGTAGGGAACGAAGTCCTCCGGCGTCTCGCCGTAGCGGTGGGCCGGCGCGCCGGCCTCCTGGGCCGGCAGGAGCGGGGCCAGGAGGGCCGCGGCGAACAGCAGGAGCGGGCCCGGGAGCCGTGCCATGCTCTTCAGATGCCGTCCGCCACGACGGCAAAGGCCTCGATCTCGACCAGGAGATCGCTGCGGCAGAGGCGGACCTGGATGCCGGTCGAGGCGGGGAGGGGATCCAGTCCCATGCAGCGATAGAAGAGCGTGCGCACCTTGTTGAACTCGTCGTAGTCCCGCTCGATGTCCCGCAGGTAGCAGGTGGTACGCACGATGTCGCTCCAGGTGGCACCCTCCGCATGGAGCAACTCGGTGATGTTGCGGTAGGTCCGCCAGGTCTGGGCCCGGAGATCGCCCGGGTGGACCGTGTCACCCTGCTCGTCGACACTCGCGGTGCCGGAGATCCAGAGGATCCTCTGGCCACTCCGGATGCTGACACTCAGCCCGCGAGTGAACGACGATGGCAGGGAGTAGTCGAAGGCCTCGTTGAGGACCTGCGGCGCCGAGATCGCCTTTCTCGGCACCTGCGGCGCAGCTCGCTCCGCAAGGAGGATGTTGCCGCCCTCGTCGAGGATCCCAAGGGCCAGCATCTCCTGCCGCTCGCCGGCGGAGAAGGATGTATCCACCGTCCCGAGGATCGGCCTGGCTTCGTCTGTCGTTCTCACGGTTCTCTCCTTTCGTTGTGTTCCACGTCCGGGCCCCCCTGGGGCCGGCGCTCGGCGAGGCCATGGCAGAGACCGCGACCGGTCGCCAGCCAGACCTCCGACTCACCGCCCTGGACCCAGAGGATGTAGTTGTCCGGTGGCGCCGTCGACAGGCTCCACCGCTCGATCTCCCGTCCGTCCTTCCAGACGAGCACATCGCAGCGACCCGCATCGTTGCGCCGGTAGGTCACGCAGGTGTCGCCATCGAAGACGCCGAAGCCCTGGTCGCTGGCCAGCCACGCCGTGTGCCCGCGGGCCCAGACGTGATTGAGGAAGTTCCCCGGCAGGCCGGTGTCGTGCTCCAGGTAGGTGCGCCAGCGCCTTCCGTCGTATCGGGACAGGCCGAAGTAGGTGGCCTGCCAGAGCACACCCTCGTCATAGGCGAGGAATGCAGTCACGTCGTGGATGGGGCCGTCGTCGCGGATGAGATCCAGCTCCATCTCACCGTCCGGGTCGCGGTACTCGCGCCAGAGATTCGTCTGCCGGTCGAGCTCGACGACGCCACCGCCCCAGACGCCAACCCAGGTGCGCGCCGGTCCCAGCGCCAGGGAGTAGCACCACGGCTCGTGCATGATGCTGTTCTCGTGGTTGTACAGGGCCCAGCTCTGGCTGCGCGTGTCGAGGCAGCTGACGCCGGCGGCGGTTGCTGCCCAGACCAGGTCGCCTTCCACCACGACGTGGTAGACCACGTCGTTCATGAGGCCGCTGTTGAACTGGTTGAAGGAGCGGATGGTGCCCCCGGACAGATGGTTCAGCCCACGCAGGGTCGAGATCCAGAGGCCGCCGGCAGCATCCCGAGCCACCGACGTGACGTAGGGATGGCTCAGCCCGTCGGACTCCCCGTAGAGGGTCCAGACGCCGCCGCGGCGGATGGCCAGGCCCCGATCCGTGCCGACCCAGAGGTCCTCCCCATCGGCGAGGACGGTCGTCACCCGGTCCGAGGGCAGTCCATCCTCCTTGCCCAGGGTCTCGAAGCGGTCATAGAGAAGCGCGGACCGGGTCGGCGTCGCCGGCGACCGCCAGGGATCCACGCCCGTCGCCTGGGCGTGGAGCGCCGCAGCCGGGAGCAGCACGGCCAGGAGCGGGGCAGCGAGAAGTCGGTACGTCGCGGGCATGGCTACAAGCTCCTCAGGAATGCCACCAGATCGTTGAGATCCGCCTTGCTGAGATCCGTCACGACGCCGTGCCGGTCCAGGACGCCCGGTTGCGTCCAGATTTCCTCGAGAGTCGCGGCCCGACCGTCGTGGAGGTAGGGCGCCTTCGAGCCGATGCCAACCAGGTGCGGCACGTCGAAGGCCGCACTGTCGTCGAAGGGACCTTGCGTGCCGACATCCGCCTTCAGCAGGTTGCTGTACAGGGGTGGCGGGTGGCAGGTGACGCAACGGCCGCTCGGAGGAATCGGGGAACCGTCCTTGCGCGTGCTCCGGGCGAAGATGTCCGCGCCCCGGGCGACCGCCCCGAGATCGCGGCCGGCGATCCTGCCGGCCCCTGGATCCGGAACCGGCGGCGGCAGGGATTGCAGGTACGCCACCAGGTCCTCAAGCTGCTCCTCGGGAAAGGGATCCGCACGGGTCAGGACCATCGCGAAGCGGGGGCCGCACTGTCGCGCCAGCGTCGGGTTCAGGCCGTTCCACTTGAAGGGGGCCGTCCCGGCGACCCCGCGCAGGCTGCGGTTGAGGACCACGTTGCGGCCAACGCCGTCGATGTCGAAGTCGTATGTGAGGCCATCTGTGTCCCCTCCCGGGTGGCAGCTGCGGCAGGAGAAGGCCGCCTGAAAGGCGTAGCTCGCGTCGTGGAACAGGCGGTCGCCCCGGTGCACCGCGTCCTCGCGGACCGGGGAGCCAACCGGGATGCGCTCCAGAAGCGCCCCGGCTGGATCGAGCAGAGCGACCGTGTCGTCGAGGCGCTCCGCGACCGCCAGGACCATCTGTCCGGCCAGCACGATTGCGGCCACGTCCCGGGGGTTGTCGCCGACCGGGAAACGCCGGCGCACGTAACGGCTGGCCCAGGCGAAGTGCTCCGGCTCGTCTGGCGCGGCGGCGTCCTGCAGTTCCAGCAGGGACGGAATATCCACGACCGAGATCCGGTCCACGCCCCCGGAAGCCACGAAGGCCGTGCGCCCGTCCGGCGCGAGGGCAATCCCGGAAGGATCGGGGCAGCGGGTGTTGACGTCGCCGAGCGGCAGAAGTGCCACCTGCCCGGCCGCCAGATCTACGACCACCAGCACGCTCGACATGACCCAGCCCCGGGCCACCTGCAGGATCGGCAGGCGGTTGCGGACACGCACGGCCGGGGCCAGCAGGTAGCTGCCGTCGGGTGTGAAGGCGAGGTCCTCGCCGAGATGCGTCGAAGGGAGGCGTAGCCGGGCGCGGACCGCTCCCGTTCCGGCATCGAGGAGGGTCAGCTCGGAAGCCGGCTCTCCATCGGGACGCACGACCTCGGATCGACGGGAGAGCACGGCGATGGTCCTTCCGTCCGGCGAGGAGGCGATCGCGAAGGGCTCCCGTCCGGAAGCCACGCGCAGCACCTCGCTGCCGGCTTCCAGGTCCACGACCGACACGTCGTGACTGGCGGCATTGGCCACGAACAGACGCCGCCCGCCGCCGGCAAAGGCCAGGCCGGCCGGCTCCAGGCCGACGCGGATGGCGGCCAGCTGCTCCAGGGAGTCGGCGTCCAGGACGACAACCTCTTGCCTGTCCCGCAAGGAGACACACAGGAGCCTGCCGTCCGGGGACATGGCCAGGCCGCCGGGACGGCCGCTGAGCTCCTGCATGCGCCCCAGGCGCCTGCTCTCGAGATCGATGACCGCCAGGGAGCGAATCGGCCCGCAGGTGACGTAGAGGCGGCGGCCGTCAGCCGATACGGCCAGGAAGCGCGGCTCCGGGTGCGGCAGACCCCGGCGGATCTCCGCTGTCGGCCGGCGCCCGTGGCAGTGCCAGCAGCCGACCACCGCGACCTCCTGCCGGCCGGTCGCGCGGCTGATGTGCCGCAGCAGCAGCGGCCGGCCCAGCAGCGGGAGCAAGGCCGCCAGCGCGATCGCCACGGCGACCGCAGGCAGCGCCAGCCGCTTCCGGATCCTCACTGGCCTGCCTCCGCGAAGTGGGATGCGCCGAGGACGACCGGCGGTCGGCGCACGGCCAGGGGCTGCCGGTTGGGGGGCGCCGTCTCGGGATCCTCGTGACAGCCGACGCAGCAGCGTACCTCCTTGGGACGCACCCAGAACGGGGCATGGCCCGTAGCCAGCACCTGCCCGTGCTCGCCGAGCAGGTCGAGGAGCAGGGGTCGGTCCGCGGGAACGCGGGCGAAGAAGGAGCCATCCTCCTCGAGCGGGATCTCGCCCAGGGTCCACCCCCCCGCACCGCTCGCGGGATCACCCAGGGATCGAAGGCGGACGGCGACGCCCCGTTCACCCTGGAGTCGAGCATCCAGACACAGGAGGCTCCCCTGCTCCCCGGAGTCATCCACCATGCTCAGGTGCCCCTGGGGTCTCGGCCGGGGCAGGACCTCGACTCCCTGCAGCACCTGCCAGCCCGGGTCCGGGAGCTGCGGTTCCTCCAGCACCCGGCCAGCCTGGTCGAGGTGACGGAGACCGCCGGACGCCAGGCTCAACCACAGGGTCCCGTCCGCCGCCGGTTCCACGGCGAGCACTCCCCTGCTCTCCGGAAGGTCCAGGCCGCCTGCCATGGGCGCACGCCAGTCCACAGCCGCAAGCTGCGTGTTCCCCCGCCGATCGACGGCGACGAAGAAGAGGTCGCCCCCCGCGCCCTGCCTGGGCAGGAGCTTCCAGAAGCTGCCGCCGTGGACGCCGTGCAGCGGAGCGGCGCCCGAGCCATCCGGATGCACCGTGAAGAGGCCGTAGCCCCCGCCCGCGGGCCTGCCGTCGCCCGGCGGCAGCCAGCTGGCATAGACGATCCGGCCATCCTGAAGGACGGCGGGATCCAGGTCCTGGCCACCGGAGAAGGTGATGCGGGACCCCGGGGCGCCGTCGCCGCTGGCCACGAAGAGGGCCCAGCCAGGTCCCGACCCGGGGAGCAGGCCGGGTCTGCCGGTCCTGGCCGAGTAGACGATGCGGCCGTCGGCCAGGAAGGCCGCGGCGCCGCAGTCCGTGGGCGCGTCGACGGCCAGGCGGAGCTCCGTGCCGTCCGCCCGGCAGCTCCAGACACCGTAGCGGCCGCCGGCGGCCTCCATGCCGACGAAGAGCACGTGGGACGCATCGGGCGAGAGACTGGCCCCTCCCGCCGCGGCCAGCCCCTCGGACAGGACCCGCAGCGACTGCCCAGGCCGATCGCGCGCCGCGAGAACCACGCGGCTGCCCAGTGGATAGCGGATCCGGGGGTCGGGGAGCACCCCAGCGCTCCCGGGGGGAACCTGGGTCATCAGGAGACGCCGGCCCGACGGCCCCGCCGGGGGTCCGCAACAGGGAAGACAGGCCAGTACTGAAACGGTCAGCGCCTGGATCCGCCTCAACGCAGGCCCTCCCCTTCGACCAGCTCGTAGTAGCGGTCCACGGCCAGGTCCCGGTACTCCTCCCGGGCACCGGACGGCCACGAGACGAGCAGCCGGTCCACCCGGGCGGCCGGACCCAGCCCGAAGTGCAGGCGGGGATCGCCATGTGTGAGGTAGCCCGACGGGTCCTGCTGCTCGCGGACGTACTGCCGGCCCCCGGCTTCGGCCACCACCCGCGCGCCGAAGGCATCACGGTTGCTCGCGGTGCCCCTGAGGCGCAGTCCGATCCAGTGATGGTCCGGGTGTCCCCGGTTGCGCAGCAGTACGGGCCGGTCGCCCAGATTGGTGACCAGGAGATCCAGGTCGCCATCGTTGTCATAGTCGCCGATGAGTCCGCCGCGGCTGAGGAGTTCCGCCCGGAAGTAGGCGCCGGCGCCGGCGGAGACATCTTCGAAGTGCGCGTCCCCGCGGTTCTCCAGAAGCAGGTCCGGACGGCCGGTCGGGGGGGGCGGGACGCCGTTGGCCAGGAGGAGGTCGGGGGCGCCGGCGTTGTGGTGGTGCGGACGCGTAGCCACGTCGTGGGGGGCGGGGGCGGAGGGGGGGGGGTGGTGG
>CAYMFV010000101.1:0-8732 GCA_964389745.1 uncultured Planctomycetales bacterium
CGCGCGTGGCGCCCCCCCCGCGCCGGCCGCCCGCCCCCCAGGGGTCCCCCCGGTTGCCCAGGCTCTGGGGCATCTCCCGGCCCTCGGCGCCCAGCAGCGGGCCGTTCACCAGCACCCTCCGGTAGGGGCCCCCCGCCCCCCCCCCCAGGACCGCCGAGGCGCGGCAGGAGCCCGCCCCACAGCTCGCCCGAGGCCCACAGGGACTCGTCCACCCGGCAGAGGAAGGTGGCGATGGCGTGCAGGGTGTAGAACCAGCCCCGGGTCTGGTCCAGGCCCTCGCAGATGAAGTCGGCCGGGAACTGTTCGGCCACCTTCTCCCGGTTCTCGAAGGGCCAGTGGTACTGGGCGAAGGGCATCGCCCCGCTGTCGAACCAGCAGTCGATGACCTGGTGCACACGCTGCATCGTGCCGCCGCAGCCGGGCCGGGAGCACGGCAGGCGGATGGCGTCCACCTGGGGCCGGTGGGGATCGAAGTCCTCGGGCAGGCCGCCGGCCCGCTCGGCCAGCTCCCGGAAGGAGCCGAGGCAGTCCCAGTGCTCCTCGTCGGCGTCGCACACCCACACCGGCAGGGGCGTGCCCCAGTAGCGGTCCCGGGACAGGGCCCAGTCGACGTTGTTCTCCAGCCACTCCCCGAAGCGGCCGCTGCCGATCTCCGGCGGCACCCAGCGGATCTGCCGGTTCGCCGCCACCATCTCCTCCTTGTAGGCGGTGGTGCGCAGGAACCAGGCCGGGGCCGGGAAGTAGAGCAGGGGCTTCTTGCAGCGCCAGCAGTGGGGGTAGGAGTGGCGGTGGACGGCCCGGCGCAGGAGCCGGCCCCGGGCCTTCAGGTCCGCCATCAGGGGGGCATCGGCGTCCTTGAAGAAGGTGCCCGCCGGCACCCCAGCCACCTCCAGGAGGAGGCGCCCCTCCTCGCCCACGGCCAGGCATGCCCGAAGCCCCTCCCGGCGGGCCAGGCGGAAGTCGTCCTCCCCGTAGGGCGCCAGGTGGACGACGCCGGTGCCCTCCTCGGCGCTCACGAAGTCGTCGGCCACCACCACGTGGCGCCGGTCGCCCGGGAGGACCTCCCGGAGCCCGGGCGCGTCGGGGAAGAGGGGATCGTAGGCGAGGCCGACGAGCTCCCGGCCCCGGACCCGGCCGACGACCCGGTACTCCGCCTTGCCCAGGACCTCGGCCACCTTGCTCTCCAGGAGCACCAGGCGCCGCCCGCCGGCCTCCACCACCGCGTACTCGAAGTCCGGGTGGACGCAGGCTGCCATGTTGCCGGGCAGGGTCCAGGGCGTCGTCGTCCAGGCCACCAGGGCGGCGCCGGCGAGCAGCCCTGGGGCATCCCGGAGGGGGAAGCCGACCCACACCGAGGGGTCGTCCACCTCCTCGTAGCCCTGGCCCACCTCGTGGCTGGAGAGGCCGGTGCCGCAGCGCCCGCACCAGGGAAGGACCTTGTAGCCCCGGTACAGGAGCCCGTTGGCGGCGAAGCGGGAGAGAAGGAACCAGACCGACTCCACGTAGCCGGCGTGGTAGGTGACGTACGGGTGCTCGTAGTCCAGGAGGTAGCCGATGCGCCGGGACAGGCGCTCCCAGTCCTCCTTGTAGGTCCAGACCGACTCCCGGCAGGCCCGGTTGAAGGCCTCCACCCCGAGGCGCTCGATCTCGCCCTTGCCGCTGATCCCCAGGCGCTGCTCCACCTCCAGCTCCACCGGCAGCCCGTGGGTGTCCCAGCCGGCCTTCCGCTCCACCCGCCGGCCGCGCATGGTCCAGTAGCGACAGACCGCGTCCTTCAGGGTCCGGGCCAGGACGTGGTGGATGCCGGGCTGGCCGTTGGCCGTCGGCGGGCCCTCGTAGAAGACGAAGGGCTCGGCCCCGGCCCGGGCCTCCTGGACCTGGCGGAGCTGGTCCTCCTCCTCCCAGAGGCGGAGCACCTCCGCCTCGAAGGCGTCGGGACCGGCCAAGTACCTGCGGCTGATGGGCTCGGACATGGGGGCGGAGATTCTAGGGACGCCGACCCGGCGCCCCCCCCGCCGTCAGCACTCCAGGACCAGGCGCTCGCCCCCGGCATGACGCTCCCGGATGCGTGCAGCGAGCTCTTCGAAGCCGGCGCAGCCCATCAGGGCAAGGGCCGCCCGCTTGCCCGCCTCCACCCCGGGCTGGTCGTAGGGATCCACCCCCAGGAGCCCGCCGGCCAGGGCCGTGGCCACCTCGAAGAAGAGGAAGTACTGGCCGACGTGGAAGGCGTCGGCCCGGCACAGCTCCAGGACGCACACCGGCCGGCCCGCCTCCCGGAGGGCCACCTCGGTGCCCTGGCGCTCGGCCTCCACCAGTTCCTCCAGGCTGCGCCCCCGGAGGTGGGTGAAGGCAGGGGAGTCGGCGAAGGGCTCCGGGAGGGGCACGCTGCGACCGAAGCGGCGCACCCGCACCATGGTGTAGACCTTGTCGTCCGGCCCCTCCACGTAGAGCTGGACCTGGCTGTGCTGGTCGGTGGGCCCCACCGCCTTCACCGGGGTGCCGCCGGTGTGCACCTCCCGGCCCCTCGTGTCCCGGGCCTTGCCCAGGCTCTCGGCCCAGAGCTGGAGGAACCAGTCGGCCAGGAGGCGCAGACGATGGGCGTAGGGGAAGTGGACGTGGACGTTCCGGCCGCGTTCCAGGTGCAGGACGTGGGCCAGGGCCCAGGCCAGGGCCGGGTCCTCCTCCGGAGGACACTCCGCCAGCCGCCGCTCGCTGCGCTCCGCCCCGGCCAGGAGGCCCGGCACGTCCAGGCCGGCCACCTCGGCGGCGAAGAGGCCCACCGGGGAGAGGACCGAGAAGCGCCCCCCCACCCCCGGCGGCACCTCCAGGCTGGCGAAGCCGAGCTCCCGGCAGAGGCGGCGGAAGTGGCCGGTCTCGGGGTCGGTGGTCAGGGTGAAGCGCCGCCGGGCGGCCTCGTCGCTGCCCAGGGCCCGGCGCACGGCGTCGTAGAAGAGGAGGAACTGGGCGGCGGTCTCCAGGGTGCCCCCGCTCTTGCTCACCACGTTGAAGTGGCAGCGCTCCGGGGGCACGGCCTCCAGGAACTCGCCCAGCCAGTCCGGGTCCGGGCTGTCCAGGACGAAGACCCGGGGCCGGCCGGCAGCCGGCCGCCACTCCTGGTACACCGGCGCCAGGGCGTGCAGCAGGGCGGAGGTGCCCAGGGCCGAGCCGCCGATACCGAGCACCACCAGGGCGTCCACGTCCCCGGGCTCCAGGACCTGCCGGGCCCGTTCCCGGCAGGCCCGGTGCTGCTCCTCCTGCCGGTACAGGGTCCGCCACGGAGGAGGGGAGGCCAGGTGCGCCTCCCGGACGACGGCCGCCCGGGCCAGACTCTCGTGGAAGGCGGAACGAGGCAGGAGACGGGGCTCGTCCCCCTCCTGGAAGAGACCGGTGAGATCCAGGGCGAGGGCCATGGCGCCCGAGGGTAGCGGCGCCTGGCGCGCCGGGATCAGTCCCGGCCGCCCAGGACCAGACCGGCGAAGTGCAGGAGGTAGAGGACCCCCACCAGGGCCGCAGCCAGGTAGGTCAGGGCGGCGGCCGAGAGGACCCGGCGGACCCCCCTCCGCTCCTCGGGATCCCCGACCATCCCCGTCTCCTCCAGGACCCGGATCGCCCGGCGGGAGGCGTCCAGCTCCACGGGCAGCGTGACGAGCTGGAAGAGGACCACGGCGGCGAAGAGGACCAGCCCGGCCAGGGCCAGTCCCGTCCAGTGCAGGAGGATTCCCAGGAAGATCAGGGGGAAGCCCAGGGAGGAGCCCAGGCCGGCTGTGGGCACGGCCAGGTTCCGGAGCTCCAGGGGCGCGTAGCGCCGGGCGTGCTGGATGGCATGGCCGGCCTCGTGGGCGGCCACCCCCAGGGCCGCCACGTCCCGGCCGTCGTGGACCTTGGGCGACAGGCGCAGGACCCGCTTTCGCGGATCGTAGTGGTCCGCGAGGAAGCCCTGGACCCGCTCCACCCGGACGCCGGGGACGCCGGCCGCCCGGAGCACCTCCCGGGCGGCGGCGGCCCCGGTGAGCCCGGACCGGGCCGGCACCCGGGACCAGCGGGCGAAGGTGCTGCGGACCTGGACCTGGGCCCAGGCGGAGAAGAGGAAGGCCGCGAGGAGGAGGAGCCAGAACATCGAGGAATCCAGGCTACGGCGGGGCGGAGGTCTCCAGCCCCCCTCCATGGATGCGCCCGGCCCGGGAGCTCTTCAAGCCTCTCTCCGCCCCCGGTGGCCCCGGGCCCGGGCTATCCTTGCCTGGCCGGCGACGGCGGGCGCTTTCCCGGAAGCCCGGCCGGCCAGTTCGCGTCCCAAGGGGACGCCTCGCGAAGCGACAACCGAGCCATGCCCTACCGCACCACCGGGCCGACCCCCCTCCGGGGCCAGGTCCCCCTCCTGATCCTCGTCCTGGCCCTCCTGGTCCTGGCGGCCCTCGCCTATCTCCTCCTCGGCGCCCGGAGCGAGCCGCCCCCCGCCGCGGGGCCCGAGCCCCTGCCCCGGGCCGAGGCCGGGGAGAAGCAGCCGGTGGCGGCCCCCGTCCCCGGCCGGGCCCGGGCGGCGGGCCCGGGCCGGGAGGAGGCCGCCCCCCGGACTCCGGCCACCCGGGGCATGGCCCGGCGGGGCCGGGCGGGGGTCGTCACCGGCACGGTCCTCGACCCCGAGGGCCAGCCCCTGGAAAGCGCCCGGGTGATCCTCACCGAGCGGGTCCCTCCGGGCCTCATCGGCCTCGCCGCCCAGGGGCAGGTGGGCACCCTGCGCTACGAGGCCCGGACCGACGCCGCGGGCCGCTACCGCTTCCGGGAGATGGTGTCCGACAAGGACTACGACATGTGGGTCCAGCACCCGGACTACGCCCCGAAGGCGGGCCCGCCGGTGGCCGCCCGGCAGGGTGAGGAGCAGGAGATGCCCCCGGTGCAGCTCGATGCGGGCTACCGGGTCCTGGGCACGGTCACCGACACGGACGGCCGCCCCCTGGCGGCCACGATCACCCTGCGCATGCAGGCCAACCGCATCCTGCCGGGCTCCTCGGAGGAGCAGGCGGCCCGGGAGCGGGAGCTCGGGCGGCTCCGGGAGGTCCAGACCGACCCGGGCACCGGGGCCTACCTGGTGGAGCACCTGGGTCCCGGGGTGTACACCCTCCGGGCCACCGCCGAGGAGCACGGCATGGAGGTGGTCCATCCCGTGGTCCTCACCGGCGGCGAGCGCTCCGAGGCCCGCCACGACCTGCGTCTCGGCCCCGAGTTCGTCATCGCCGGCGTGGTGGTGGACGACGAGCGGCAGGCCGTGCCTGAGGCCCGAATCGCCGTCTCCCGGACCCGGCCCCGGACCGCCATGGTCCAGGCCGAGACGCGGAGCGGCGCCGACGGCCGCTTCGAGCTTCGAGGCCTGCCCTCGGGGACCTACGCCCTGAACGCCATGGCGGCGGACTACAGCAACACCCGGATCCACCAGGTGGAGGCCGGGCGCGGTGACCTGGAAGTGGTGATGCACCGCAAGGGCGCCGTCACCGGCCGCGTGGTGGACGCCGGGGGCCGGCCCGTGACCCGTTTCACCATGGAGGTCTTCCGGGTCAACCCGGGGGCGGTGATGTACGGCTACACCGGCCGGCGGGTGGAGTTCCAGGACCCCAACGGCAACTACCTGCTGCCGGGCTTCGACCCGGGCACCTACCGCCTCCTGTGCCGGGCCCCGGGCTTCGCCCCCACCTGGTCCCCGGCCTTCCGGGTGGACCGGGAGACGGTCCGGGGCATCGACGTGAGCCTGGCCCGGGGCGGCACGCTCACCGGCACGGTGGTCGCCGCCGGTTCGAACGAGCCCCTGGCCGGGGCCGAGGTCGTGGTGCACGGTCCCGACTACCAGGGAGAGGGCACGAACAGCCTCTTCGGGACGCCCCTGGGCGATCCGAACAACGTCCCGCGGCAGATGGCCCGGACCGGGGCCGACGGCCGCTTCACCCTGGCCAACGTCATCCCCCAGCGCGTCAAGCTGGAGTTCCGGCACCCGACCAGGCTCTCCGAGTACCTGGTCATCGACGTGGTCGAGGGCGCCGAACAGAAGGTGGGCACGGTCCCCCTCCGGGAGGGGGGCGTGATCGTCGGCGTGGCCTACGACAGCGACGGACAGCCCCTGGCCGGCGGCACCATCAGCGTCACCCGGACCCAGGCCAACGGCGGCTTCTTCAGCCGGACCATGACCCTGGACGCCCGGGGCCGGTTCCGGGTGACCGGCCTGCGGGCCGGCGTCTACGAGGTCGCCGCCTTCCCGGCGAGGCCCGACACCATCCTCTTCTTCTCCGACGCCAAGCTGCAGGTGACGGTGGCCGAGGGCCGGGTCCAGGAGATCGAGCTGCGCATGCCCTGACGGGCCGGGAGCCCCGGGCTGGTGGCAAGGGGGCGCCAACGCGCCCCGGGGCGGCCCGTATCCTCCCTCCTTGCACCGCCGGGCCCGCCCAGCACCTCATGCTCCAGATCCTCCCCCTCCTCCTCGCCTGCCCCGCCCCCTTCCTCCAGGAAGACCCCGCCGCTCTCCGGGTCCAGGATCTCCAGGCCCACATCGGCTTCCTGGCCAGCGACGAGCTGGAGGGCCGGGAGTCGGGCAAGCGGGGCGGCTTCCAGGCCGCCCGCTACGTGGCCCGGCAGTTCGAGCGACTGGGCCTCCAGCCCCTGGGCCGGGATGGCTCCTACCTCCTGCCCTTCGAGGTCCGGAAGCTGCGCTGCCAGAACGTGGCCGGTCTCCTGCCCGGCACCGAGCCGGCCCTCGCCGATCGGATCCTGGTGGTGGGCGGTCACCACGACCACGCCGGCATCGGCGGTCCCGGGGCCATGGGCGGCAACCAGATCCACAACGGCGCCGACGACAACGCCTCGGGGACCGCCGGGGTGCTGGAGCTGGCCGAGTGGTTCGCCGCCCACCCGCCGCGCCACCCCATCCTCTTCGTCACCTTCGACGCCGAGGAACGGGGTCTGCTCGGCAGCAAGGCCTTCGTGAAGGAGGGCCCCGTGCCGCCGGAGCGCATCCTGGCCATGATGAACATGGACATGATCGGCCGCAGTGCCGACGGCTACCTCTTCGTCGGTGGGCTTGGCACCGCCGCGGAGTTCCACGAGCTCCTGGACCCGGTCCTGGAGGACGCGCCCCTGGAGCTGGAGATCAGCGACCTGGGCGACGCCCCCAGCGACAACTCCTCCTTCCACGAAGCCGGCATCCCTGCCCTCTTCCTGTTCACGAACATCCACGAGGACTACCACCTGCCCAGCGACGACGTGGAGAGGATCAACTTCCCGGGCGAGGTGGCCATCCTGAAGCTGGCCCGGGAGATGCTCCTGGCCCTGGACCGCCACGACGGCGACCTGACCTTCCACCGCCAGCCGGGCATGGCCCTGCCCCGGGACTTCATGGAGCGCAACCAGGAGCACTTCCGGCACATCGCCGAGCAGACCCGGCGCCGGGGTCGCCTGGGGCTGCACATCGACGGCCCCCGGGACGGCGGCCTGGCGGTGGCCTCCATCCGGGAGGACTCAGCCGCAGCCGCCGCCGGCATCCAGCCCGGCGACGTGATCCTGGCCGTGGACGGCCGGGAGGTGGCGAGCACCGCCGACCTGCGCCGGGCCCTGGCCGGCCGCGAGAAGGGCGAGGAGGTGCTCCTGCTCCTTCTCCGTGACGGGCGCCGGCTGGAGCTCCGGGTCACCCTCCACTAGGAGGCGCCGGCGCCGGCCAGGGCAGGACGGTCACCGGCCGCCCCCCCCCGGGAGCGACGGCGGGAACCCGCAGGCGCAGCCAGGCCGGAGGGTCGGGGGTCGGCCAGCGGCGCTGCACCCGGGGCGGCCGCAGCTCCAGCATCTCTCCCGGCCGGAGGGGCAGGAAGAAGGCCTGGCGGAGGACCGGATCCGAGGGGTCCACCACCAGGGGAGCCTGCTCGAGGGGGCCGTCGGCCCGCCGCCAGGCCACCGGCGGCAGGGGCCGGCGGGAACGGATGCGGAGGGTGGCCCAGCCCGGCCCCCACTGGATCTCGCCCCGGTGCTCCCAGGGGGCCGGCTCCAGGATCACCGCCCGGCCGTCGGTGGCGAGTCGCAGGCGCTGGCCACCCGGGCCGGGACAGCTCGCCGCCGCCCGGCCGGCCGGTGGTGGCACGACGCCTTCCCAGGGGGGGGGCTGGAGGCCGGCTGCCGCCAGGGGACCCGCCGGGGGCGGCGGTTCGGGCAGGAGGCCCCAGGCACCGCCCTCCGGCCGCAGCCACCAGCGACCACCCCAGGCGGCGGCCACCGCCACCCGGCCCCCCTGCCATCGCCAGCGCCGCTTCTCCCGGAGGAGGGAGTCCAGGAGGACCAGCTCCCGCCCCTCCCCGGCGAGGAGGAGGACGTCGCCAGGGAAGGGTCGCCAGGCCACGGCCTCCAGGCGGGGTGGCTCCTGGGGCCAGGCCGGCGCCAGGAGACCGGCGCAGAAGAAGACCGCAGCCTGGACGCACATGGGGCCTATCCTAGGGAGAACGGGTTCCCACACGTCCAGCACCGAGGCCGAGCCGCCAGCCCTGCAACCGGCCATGCGCTCCAGCCTCCTCCTGCCGCTCCTCCTTCTGCTCCTCCTGGCTGCCCTGGGCGCTTGGTTGCTCCTGGACCCTCCCGGGGGCCCGGCGGTGCCGGCCGAGCCCGCCGCCCTCCCCGCCGCCAGGGAGGCCGAGGCCGCCCCGGTACCCCCGGCCGCGGCGACCCGGCCGATCCCGGATCGGCAACCCATGGCCCGGGGCCTCCAGGTG
>CAYMFV010000102.1:0-4574 GCA_964389745.1 uncultured Planctomycetales bacterium
CCACCCGCCGGAGCGCCTGCCCGGGAACACGGTCCGGGTGACGCCGCTCCGGGGCGGCCCGGCCAGCCGGGCCCGGGTGCTCCGGGCCGGGACCAAGGACCCGCGGACCGGCCGGGTGCCGGTGACCCTCGACCTCCTCGACGGTCCCCCCCCCGAGGGGCCCTGGATCGCCACCTGGGAGCTGCCCCTGCGCCTCACCGCCCGCCAGGTCCGCAACGCCGTCTGCGACAACCTGGTGAGCTGCGCCACCATCCTCGCCGGCCTCGACCTCGCCGCCCGCCAGGGGCTGCGTCGGCCGGTCCTGGCCCTCTTCACCCGCGGCGAGGAGAACGGCTTCGTCGGCTGCCTGGAGGGCATCCGCCTCCGCACCTTCCCCCGCAACGTCCCGGTCCTGACCCTGGAGTGCTCGCCTCGCCTGACCCGGGACCAGCCGGGGCAGGGCCCCATCGTCCGGGTGGGGGACCGGATGAGCCTCTACGACCCGGGGGTCGTCGCCGGCCTCGAGGACGCCGCCCGGACCCTGGCCGCCCGGGTCCCGGGCTTCGCCTGGCAGCGCAAGCTCATGGACGGCGGCGCCTGCGAGGCCACCGCCTTCTGCGCCCACGGCTTCCGGGCCGCCGGCCTGGCCCTGGCCCTGGCCGGCTACCACAACGTCCCCGACGATCGCTGGCGCTCCGGGCCGGTCCACGAGGCCGTCCACCGCGAGGACCAGGAGAACCTCGTCCTCTGGGTCGCGACCCTGGCCCTGTCCGGCCGGGACCTGCGCCCGGGCGACGCCGCCCGTACGACCCTCGAGCGGCTGCGCCGGGCGCGGGCCGGGCGGCTCGGCCGCCCTGCCCGCGGGTAGAATCCCGCCGGTCCATGGACGAGACCTTTTCCCTGGAAGGCGGCACCCCGCCGGAGCGCCCCGGCCGCCGGGTCGCCAACCGGGTGGTGCTCGGGGTCGTCCTGGTCCTCCTGGCCCTCCTCGTCTGGCGGGGCCTGGCCAACCGGCCGGTGGCCCGGAGCCAGCGCAAGTTCGGCGCCGCCTTCGACGATGCTGCCGCCCGCCAGGAGGCCTTCCGCGCCCTCCTGCCCGAGGGCCGGGTCCCGGAGCCCTACGTGATCCGGGGCGCCGCCGTCCGGGACGGCCTGGAGCTGGTCTGGCTGCGCTACGACTATCGGGACGACCACGCCTTCCTCCTGGGTGGCGATCACCTGCCGGGGGGGGGCGAGGTGAAGACCCTGCTGGCGGAGGTCGGCGGCGAGCGCCTGCCCGGCCGCCAGCGCATCGACGCCCCCGGCGTGCTGCCCGAGCGCCGGCCGCCCTTCGTGGAGGAGTACCGGGAGCGGGACCCGGGCACCACGCCGGTCCACCCCCCCCGGGGCTGGGCCACCGCCTGGGACGAGGCCGTGGCCTTCGAGCGCCGCCTGCCGGGCGCCGCCGAGGACTGGGACGTGGACCTGTCCCTGGAGGTGACGCCGGACCTGGTCCTGCCCTTCATCCCCTTCCGCCAGGACGGCGCGTGGTGGTGGACCGTGGTGGACCTGGACGCCCGGGCCCCGGCGGGCCGCCACCTCTACCTGGTGCACGCCGTGCGCAGCGAGGAGACCCCGACCATGGCGGCCACCGCCGACTTCGTGGCCGCGCTGCTCCGGGTGCGCTGACCCCGTCAGATTCCGAGGGCCAGGGCGGCGGCGTTCCAGACCAGGTGGGCCAGGATCGGCGGCCCGAGGCTGTCGTGCCGCCAGCGCAGCCAGCCCAGGGCGAGACCGCCGGCGAAGCGGTGGGGCAAGGAGAGCAGCCCCCCCTCCAGGCCGTGGAGGAGGGCGAAGAGAGCGGCGGTGAGCACCAGGGTGGCAGCGATCGTGGTCGCCCGGCGGGCAGCCTCCCAGAGGATGCCCCGGCACAGCCACTCCTCGAGGAGGGGGGCGAGAAGGAGGGCCTGGACCGCCTCCACCCAGAGGGGCGTCCCGGCCCAGGGATCCACGACGGGAGCCTCAAGGGCCGCCGCCACCTTCTGGATGAGCTGCACGTACAGCGCGGCGACCGCGCAGGCAGCGAGGCCGAGGGCCACGGCCACGAGCCAGGCGGAGATCCGCGCCGGCCGGCGCAGCCCGGCCCGCCATGCCCCGTCGCCCAGGACGAGGGCGCCGGCGGTGCCCACGGCCAGGAGCAGGCCCAGGCGCAGGGGGATCCAGGCGGCGCCCCAGGGCGGGTCGCCGAGGAGCATCGCCTCGCCCAGGATGGCGAGGAGGGTGCCGGTGAAGACGACGCCCAGGGACACCAGCACCCGCCTCGAGGCGTCCCGCCGCAGGCGTCGGGGGATGCGGCGCCCGCAGCCCGGGCAGAACAGGGCCCCTTCCCGGACGTCCCGGCCGCAACGGGGGCAGGCGGGCCCGGTCAATCCCGCGCGGGAGGTCGCAGGGTCCTTGCCACCCAGCGATCGTCCTCGAGGACGAAGCGCAGCGTCGCCTCCTGCTCACCCTCGAGGACGAGGCGGAGCTCCGCGGTGTCGGACTCCACGGAGCCCTCGGTCTCGACGACGGCGGGGAAGCGGTCCCAAGAACGCCCCCGGGCCACCGCGGCCAGCTTGCGCTCCATCCGCGCCTGCCGGTCCAGGGACCAGAGGGCGGCCAGGGCCGAGGTGTCCTCCGCCGTGCACTGCTCCCAGGCGGCGACGGTGGCCTCGGCCACCGGGTCGAAGGGGGGCGGGGGCAGGACCAGGTCGACGAGACGCCAGCGGGTGCCCCTGGTCGTCCACACGGTGGTGACCGGAGAGTCGTCGAGGAGCAGGAAGGTCGCCGTCCACCGCCGCCCCGTCTAGAGGGCCTCTGGCTGCTCCTCGGCCAGGGGCGGCATGCGGCCGCTCCAGCCGCGGCGCTCCACGCCTTCCCGGAGCCTCTGGAGGAAGGGGTCTCCGACCCAGTTGCCCCGCAGCCGCGCCAGGGCCTCCCAGTCGCCTTCCTCCCAGGCCGTCCGGAAGGCGGCCAGGGTGTCCTCGATCGGGCTCGGGCGCACCGCCGCGAGGATCCAGCCGGCACCGCCGGCTGCCAGCACCAGGACGGACCCGCCGAGGAGGGAGGCGAGGCGCAGGGAGCGCCGCCGTGCCTCGTCCAGGCGCGTGGCGGCCGAGGTGACGCGCTCCCGCCGCCCGCGGGAGTAGTCGAGGCGCACGCCCTTCCCGCCGAGACCGAGCTGCAGGGCCAGGTCGGGATGCTGGCGCATGAGGCGGCGGGCCCGGATGGTGGGCAGGACTGCCAGCCACATGAGCAGGGCCCAGATGGCCTTGGGGACGAAGAACAAGGGCTGGGCGCCGAGGGAGGCGACGGCATCCAGGGTGGCGCCGCCGGCCAGGATGCTCATCCAGAGGAAGGGCTGGAAGGGTGCCTGGAACCAGGCCAGGAGGTAGAGACCGGTAAAGACCGCGCCGAGGACCGCCAGGAGCATTCCGCCGGCCGCCGGGACCTCGGGCAGGGCAAGGACGGCCACGCCAGCGACGGTGAGCAGCAGCCCGCCGAGGACGTTCAGGCCAGCCAGGAAGCGCACCAGGGTGACCACCTTGCGCACCCGGCGCAGCTCCCGCGCTGCGTCCCGGCGAGCGCCGCTGGTGCGCTTGCGCCGCTGCCCGGCCGGCCGTCGCGCCCCTTCGCGGGGCTCACCATCCGGGGCCTCGGCCTCCTCCTCTTCGTTCAACGCTGCGCCGCAGGCCTGGCAGAAAGCGTCGTCCGGTTCGACAGGCTCACCACAGGCGGGACAGACCGCCTCATCCAGCAATTCCTCATCCATCGTTCACAGCAAACCCGGGTTCGGGAACTCAAGCGTGAGCCGGCAGCTCCGCCGCCCCGAGGATACCAGCGTCATTCCCGAGTTCTGCTTGGAGTAGGAGGAAATCTCCCGCCTCCCGGCCGAAGGCCCGGGCGGCCAGGACCGGCAGGGCCGAGGGGCGGAGGAGGTCGAGGACCGGGGCGCCGCCGCCGCCGATGAGGAATACCCGGAGGTCCAGGAGGAGGGCCACCAGGGCCAGGCCCTCGCCCAGGAAGGCGCCGGCCCGGCGGAACAGGCCCTGGGCGGCGGCGTCGCCCCGGCGGGCCATGCCGGCCAGCTCCTTCAGGTCCGCCACCGCCAGGCCCTCCTCCCGGGCCCAGGCGGCCAGGCTTCGGGCGGAGACGGCCGCCTCCAGGCAGCCCCGGGCGCCGCAGCCGCACAGCCGGCCGCTGTCCACGTTCATGTGGCCGAACTCGCCGGCCATGCCGCCGGGTCCCCGGAAGAGCTTGCCGTCCAGGACCAGCCCCCCCCCGATGCCGGTGCCCAGGGTGGCCAGGAGGAAGTCGGCGTGCTCCCGGCCGGCTCCGTGGCGGGCCTCCCCCAGGGCGGCCACGTTGGCGTCGTTGTCCACCGCCACGGGCACTCCCAGGCGGGCCTCCAGGTCTGCCACCACCGGCTTGCCATCCACGAAGCCGAGGTTGGGGGCGTTGCGGACGATGCCGGTGGCCGGGTCCACGACCCCGGGCAGGCCCACCCCCACTGCCTCGAGAGTGCCGCAGGCCACCTCCCGGACGAGGGCGGCGATGGCGTCCATGCTGGCCGCATA
>CAYMFV010000102.1:4674-8499 GCA_964389745.1 uncultured Planctomycetales bacterium
TGCCGCAGGCCACCTCCCGGACGAGGGCGGCGATGGCGTCCATGCTGGCCGCATACTCGGCCGGCGTCGGCGCCTGGCTCCGGTTCACGATGCGGCCACCGGCCACGCAGCCGGCCTTGATGAAGGTGCCGCCGATGTCCACGCCCACGCGCACCAGCTTCTCGTCCAAGGCTCGTCCTCCTCGTGTTCGTCCTTTCTGGGGTCTCCCCGTCGCGATCAGTAGTCCAGCCGGTCTGCGAAGGGGATCGGCACCTTCATGGGCAGCTCCGGCTCGGCGTCGTACACCGCCTGGAGGCGGTGATAGCCATCCTCGTAGGCCGGTGGCGGATCCAGGGAACCAAGCCAGCCGACCACCCGCCGGACCAGGACCCCGATGTCCGAGAGGGTGGTGTACTCCAGCTTGTCCCAGGTATCCGAGGGCCGGTGGTAGTCCACGTGCTCCGAGGTGTTGAAGAACAGGATGGGGATGCCGGCGAAGTAGAAGGGCGCCTGGTCGGAGCGGTGGAAGAGCTCCTCGCTCTCGAAGTCCAGGTGCAGGTCCAGGCCCTCTGCCGCCCGCTCCGCCAGGCGCCGCAGGCCGGAGGCGGAATGGCTGCCCACCACCTCCACCCGGCGCTGCACGGAGCGCCCCACCATGTCCAGGTTCACCATTGCGACCATGGCTTCCAGGGGCACGGGAGGGTCGGCCAGGAAGCGGGCGGCGCCGAGCAGGCCCTCCTCCTCGCCGAAGAAGGAGACGAAGACCAGGCCCCGGCGCAAGGGCTCCTCCTCCCGGACGAAGGACCTGGCCAGGGCCAGGAGCAGGGCCGTACCGGAGGCGTTGTCGTCGGCGCCGTTCCAGATG
This sequence comes from uncultured Planctomycetales bacterium, assembly GCA_964389745.1. Classification (GTDB taxonomy): domain Bacteria; phylum Planctomycetota; class UBA1135; order UBA1135; family UBA1135; genus CAYMFV01. Next base: position 5,519 of record CAYMFV010000102.1, read on the forward strand.
ATGCCCTCGGCGTTGCGGCCGACGTGGTCCAGGTGGGCGCCGACGACCACCCACTCCCGGGTGGCGGCGCCGTCCCGACCGGGCAGGAGCCCGACCACGTTCCAGCCCTCCACCTCCGGCGGCTCGAAGCCGACGCGGATCCGGGCCCGGACCCGGGTGGGGAAGCCCTCGCCGACGCCCGTCTCGTCCACCTCCCGGCGCCAGGCCGCAGCGTCCCGCCCGGCGGCGGCGAGGATGCGGTCGGCCACCTCCTGGGAGACGTAGGCCACCGGGATGCGGGCGCCGAGGGGCGCGCTGAACTGGAGCTGGGCGAAGCCGCTGGACGCCACGTCCTCGGGCGTGAAGTTGGAACGAGCCAGCTCGTTGGGGTCCACCTGCAGGAGGACCAGGCGCACGAACTGGTTGTACCAGGTGGACTGTCCCGGCCAGAAGACCGTGCCCGGGGGCCCGCTGCGCTCCGGGAAGAGACCTGGCGGGTCGGCCACCAGGACCGCCACGGCGCCCCGCTCCTGGCAGAGGGCCACCTTCCGGGCCAGGCGGGCTTCGGGCAGGAGGCGCCGGCCGAGGAAGCGGCTGGCGGCGTCGGCGGCCTGGGGCTCGAAGCGGAACAGGAGGACCACCTTGCCCCGGAGGTCGAGGCCGTAGAGGTCGTCGTAGTCGTACTCCGGTACCTCCAGGGCGTAGCCGGCGAAGACCACCTCGCCCTCGGCCTCGCCGGGCGGGGAGGCGGGATGGGGCAGGAAGCCGCTGCCCGGCTCGTACTCCTCCTCCACGCCGGCCACCTGGAGGGTCAGGCCGCAGACCTCTTCGTCCAGGCGCAGGGGGCCGGCCGGGAAGGGCTGCAGGTACCCCCCCTCCGGCGCCTCCAGGCCGAAGCGACGGAAGCAGGACTCGACGTAGCGGGCCGCCACGCCGGCCCCGAAGGAGCCTGTCTCCCGGCCTTCCAGGGAGTCATCGGCGAGCCAGCGGACCTCAGCCTGCAGGCGCTCGGGGAGGAACTCCGGGTAGCGCGGGGCGGTGACCGTCGCCTGGGGGGCCGCTGCGGCCAGGAGGCACAGGAAGGCGGGAATCACCGGGTCGGCCCGCCCTGCTCTGCCTGAGCCTGGCGGTAGTACTCGAGGGCCCTGGGCATGGCCCGCTGGAGACGGCGGATGCGGGTCTCCTCGCTGGGGTGGGTGGAGAGGAACTCCGGCGGCCGGCCGCCGCCCAGGGCCGCCATGCGCTGCCACAGGCCGATGGCCGCCTGGGGGTCGTAGCCGGCCCGAGCGGCGATGTAGAGGCCGAGCTCGTCGGCCTCGGACTCGTGCTTCCGGGAGAAGGGGAGCAGGACGCCCACGTTGGCGCCCAGGCCCAGGGCCGCCATCAGGGACTGGCGGGCCGCCGGGCTCATCCGGTCGCTCCTCCCCAGGTAGGTCTCCACCACCTCCAGGCCGATCTGCAACCCCATCCCCTGGGTGATGCGCTCGGCGCCGTGCTGGGCGATGGCGTGGGCTGCCTCGTGGCCGAGGACCACGGCCAGGCCAGCCTCGTCCCGGGTGACGGGCAGGAGCCCCGTGTACACGGCGCACTTGCCCCCGGGCAGGGCCCAGGCGTTGACCATCTCGTCGTCCTGCACCAGCCGGAACTCCCAGTCGAAGGCCCGTGCCGGGTCCGGGTAGAGATCCGCTGCCGCGGCGGCGATGCGCCGGCCGACCCGCTGGACCATCTCGTAGTCGGGCCCGCTGGTGATGATCGTGGCGTCGGCCAGCATCTCCTCGTAGGCCTGCTCGCCCATCTGGATCTGCTGGCCCAGGGGCACGAGGTTGAACTGGGTGCGGCCGGTCCCGGGCACCGTCTGGCAGGCCGGGACCAGCAGGGACGCGGTCAGGGCCGCCGGCAGCAGGAGGGAGGCAGTACGCATGGTCCGGGCCCGGCGCGGGAAGGCCGTCCGGGCCGGGCCTATGGTATGCCACCCGCGCCCGCCGCGCCGCACCGATGAGCCGCCGCCGTCCCCTCCTCCTGATCGTCCTCGATGGCTGGGGCCAGGCCCGGGCCAGCGACTGGAACGCCATCGTCCGGGCGCCGGCCCGCAACTTCCTCCAGTGGTGGGAGGAATGGCCCCACGGCCTCCTCTCGGCCAGCGGCGAGGAGGTGGGCCTGCCGCTGGGGTTGATGGGCAACTCGGAGGTGGGCCACACGAACCTGGGAGCCGGGCGCATCGTCTGGCAGGAGATCACCCGCATCGACCGGGCCATCCGGGAGGGGGAGTTCCGGCGCAACGGGGCTCTCCGGGGCGCCCTGGAGCACGCCCTGGACACCGGCGGCAAGGTGCACCTCCTCGGCCTGGTGGGGAACGGCGGGGTGCATGCCAGCGATCGCCACTACAAGGCCCTGGTGGACCTGGCGAAGGAGATGGGCCTGCCTGGCGAGCGCCTCTGCTTCCAGGCGCTGCTCGACGGCCGGGACACGCCGCCCCGGAGCGCCCTGGGCTTCCTGGAGGACCTGGAGGAGCACCTCCGGAGCACCGGGGTCGGCCGCATCGCCACCGTCTCGGGACGCTACTACGGGATGGACCGGGACCGGCGCTGGGACCGGACGCAGCGCTTCTGGGACGCCATCGTCCACGGCCGGGGCGAGGTGGCACCGAGCGCCCGGGAGGCGGTGCGCCAGGCCTGCGCCCGGGACCTCGGGGACGAGTTCGTCCTGCCGACCATCGTCGGCGACCCGGGAGCGGGTCGGGTGGAGGACGGGGACGCGGTGATCGCCTTCAACTTCCGGGCGGACCGGATGCGGCAGGTCACCGAGGCCTTCCTGCAGGAGGATTTCGACGCCTTCGACCGGGGCCGGCGGCCGGCGGTCCACTACGTGACCATGACCCGCTACCGGGAGGACTTCGCCTGCCCGGTGGCCTTCCCCCCCCGGGAGCTCAAGGGGCTCTTCGGGGAGGTGGTGGCGGCCCGGGGCCTGACCCAGCTCCGCTGCGCCGAGACCGAGAAGTACGC
>CAYMFV010000103.1:0-8341 GCA_964389745.1 uncultured Planctomycetales bacterium
CCCCAGGAGGACCCGGCCCAGGTCCCGGCCCAGGTCTCGGGCCCGGCCGTAGCGGGCCGCTGGCTCCTTGGCCATGGCCGTCCGGACGACCCGGCGCAGGCCCTCGGGGACGCCGGCGGGGAGGGGGTCGGGCTCGGTGTGCAGGACCCGGTGGATGACCTCCCCGACGCCGCTGCCCAGGAAGGGCGGGCGGCCCGCCAGGGCGTGGTAGAGGGTGGCGCCCAGGGAGTAGACGTCGGCCTCGGGGCCCAGTTCGCTGGGGTCCCAGGCCTGCTCCGGGCTCATGTAGGCCGGCGAGCCCAGGGCGGAGCCAGGCCGGGTCAGGGTCGGGTCCTCCCGGCGCCGGACCAGGCCCAGGTCGGCCAGGACCGCCCCCCGGTCCGGGTCCAGGAGGATGTTGTGGGGCTTGACGTCCCGGTGCAGGGCGCCGTGGCGGTGCAGGCGCTCCAGGGCCCGGGCCACCTGGACGCCGATCCGGGCCGCCTCCTCCCAGCGCAGGGGCCCCTCCCGGAGCCGGTCCCGGAGGGTGGGGCCATGGACGTACTCCAGGAGTAGGGCCGGCCGGCCCTCCACCAGGAGGGCGCCGTGGCAGCGGACCAGGTTCGGGTGGTGGATCTCCTGGAGCAGCCGGGCCTCCCGGCGCCAGCGCTCCTGGAGGCGCGGGTCCCGTGCGGCGCTCTGCCGGAGGATCTTCAGGGCCCGGCGCCGGCCGGCGGCGTCCACCACCAGGAAGACCTCGGAGAGGGACGAGCCGCCCAGGCGGCGCACCGGGGTCAGGCCGGGCGGCAGGGCCGGCGGCGGCGCCGGTCGCGGCTCCTCGGCCGGAGGCTCCCGGTTCACCGTTCCCCGCCCGGGTCCTCCCCGGGCGCCAGCCCGTACTTCTCCACCTTCCGCAGGAGGGAGAAGCGGGAGATGCCCAGGCGCCGGGCGGCCTCGGAGCGGTTCCCCCGGGCGGCCTCCACGGCCTCCAGGATGGCCTGCTTCTCCAGGGCGGCGAGGCGCTCGGGCAGGGGACGCTCGGGGCCGGGGTCACCGCCCGGGCTGCCCTCGGCATGGCGGATCTCCTCGGGCAGGTCCGCCGGCTCGACCGGTCCCTCGCCCAGGAGGGTCAGGCGGCGCATCTCGTTGCGGAGCTGGCGGACGTTCCCGGGCCAGGGGTAGCGCTCCAGGAGGGCCAGGGCCTCGGGGGTGAGGCTCCGGGGCTCCCGGCCCTGCTCGGTGGCCTCCACCGCCAGGAAGTGGCGGCAGAGGAGGGCCACGTCCCCCTTCCGCTCCCGGAGGGGGGGGAGGTCGAACTGCACCACCTTCAGGCGGTAGTAGAGGTCCTCCCGGAAGCGGCCCTCCTGGACCAGGTGCCACAGGTCCACGTTCGAGGCGGCGATGACCCGGACGTCGACCTGGATCACCTCGTCGGAGCCGAGGCGCCGGATCTCGCCCTCCTGCAGGGCCCGGAGCAGCCGGGCCTGCATGGCCTGGGACATCTCCCCCACCTCGTCCAGGAAGAGGGTGCCGCCGTCGGCCGCCTCGAAGCGACCGGCCCGGTTCCGGGTGGCCCCGGTGTAGGCGCCCTTGACGTGGCCGAAGAGCTCCGACTCCAGCAGGGTGTCGGGCAGGGCCCCGCAGTTCTCGGTGACGAAGGCCCGGCCGGCCCGGCGGCCGGCGTGGTGCAGGGCCCGGGCGACCAGCTCCTTGCCGGTGCCGCTCTCCCCCTGGACGAGGACGGTCACGTCGCTGTCCAGGATCCGCTCCATGGCCTCGAAGAGGCGCTGCATGGCCGGCGAGGCCCCGAGGATGCCCGGGAAGCGGGTGGCCGCCGCCGGCAGCTCCCGGCCCTCCTCCTCCCGGGCGACCCGGACCTTCCGGCCGAGCTGGCGCTGCAGCCGGGCGGCGGTGCGGCGCAGGCCCGCCAGCCGCCGGCGGTCCCGGAGGGAGCCCAGGACCCAGGCGGCCACCCGGGCGGCGGCGTCGAGGATGGCGGCCTCCTCCTGGCGAAAGGCGCCGGGGGCGAGGCGGTGGTCCACCACCAGGAGGCCGAGGACGTCGCCGTGGTAGCGGAGCGGCGCCGCCATCAGGGCCCGCAGCCCCAGGTCGCTGATGCTCGCCACCCCGGCGAACTGGCCGTCGCTGGCGGCGTCCCGGAGCAGCAGGACCCGGTCCGCCTCGAGGGCCCGGCCCAGCAGCGTCCGGGAGACCTTCTGCTCGGGGGCCGGGACGGGCTCCCGGGCGAAGTTGCGGCCCAGGGCGAGGCTGGTCCGGCCCTGCTCCACCAGGAAGAGGAAGCCCCGCTCCGCCCGGGTCAGGGAGACGGCGGCGTCCACCAGGAGGGCCGCCAGGCGCTCGGGCTGCTCCTCCTCGTGGATGTTCCGGACCAGGCCCAGGAAGGTGTCCAGGAGCTCCTGCTCCCGGCTCTGGTCCTCGGTCCGGGTGGCCTCGACGGCGGCCATCGGGTCGCACCCACGGCCGCCCACGTGCAGCAGGGTGGAGCCCACCCGGACGACGGCGCCGGCGGCAAGGGGCCGGCGCTGGATGCGGACGCCGTCCACCCAGGTGCCGTTGGCCGAGTCCAGGTCGACCACGAAGACGTCCTCGCCCAGGCGCTGGATCTCGCAGTGCAGCCGGGAGACCAGGGGGTCGTCGAGACGCAGGTCGGCATCGGCTCCCCGGCCGACCGTGAGCCGGGTGCTCTGGAGACGGACCTCGCGGCGGTGACCGTCCCGTTCGACGATGATCTCCAGGGGATCCACGCTGGGCCAGGATAGCGGACAGCCGGTCGCGGCCATCCTCCATCGGTTCTAGGCGGACGGCTCCCCGCGGTCACCGGCCGAGGACCTTCCGCGGCGCCCCGTTCCCGGCGTAGAATGGCCCCCTTCATGGCTGCCCACGACGGTTCCGAGCTCATCCTGCAGGTGATCCACCTGCGCAAGGCCTACGACCGGGTCGAGGTCCTGCGGGGGATCACCCTGGGCTTCCTGGCCGGCGCCAAGATCGGCGTCATCGGGCCCAACGGCAGCGGCAAGTCCACCCTGCTCCGGATCCTGGCCGGGGCGGACGGGGAGTTCGAGGGCCAGCGCATCGTGGCCGAGGGCCGGAGCATCGGCTATGTCCCCCAGGAGCCCCCCCTCTGCCCGGAGGACACGGTCAAGGACGTCCTCGACCAGGCCGTGGCCCACGCCCACGCCACCGTGGACCGCTACAACGAGGTCTGCGGTCTCCTGGGCACGGCCGAGGGCGAGGAGGCCGACCGCCTGGCGACGGAGCTGGACCGGCTCCAAACCATGATCGACGCCCACGACTGGTGGGAGGTGGACCGCCTCCTCGAAGTCGCCGCCGAGGCCCTGCACCTGCCGCCCCTGGAGCAGCGCTGCGGCGTCCTCTCCGGCGGCGAGAAGCGGCGGGTGGCCCTGTGCCGGACCCTCATCGAGCAGCCGGATATCCTGCTGCTGGACGAGCCCACCAACCACCTGGACGCCCAGACGGTGGAGTGGCTGGAGCACCACCTGGCCAACTACCCGGGGACGGTGGTCCTGGTCACCCACGACCGCTACTTCCTGGACAAGGTGGTGGGCTGGATGCTCGAGATGGACCGGGGCCAGGCGACCCCCTACGAGGGCAACTACAGCGCCTACCTGGCCGAGAAGGGGCGCAAGATGCAGCTCGCCGAGCGGGCCGACCACCGGCGCAAGAAGCGACTGCACTCCGAGCTGGAGTGGCTGCGCCAGAATCCCAAGGCCCGGATGCGCAAGAACAAGGCCCGGGTCAAGCGCTACGGGAGGCTGGTCGAGGAGCAGGCCCACCTCCGGCCCGAGACCATCGACCTGGTCATTCCCAGCGGGCCGCACCTGGGCAACAAGGTCTGCGTGGTGGACCGCGTGGCCAAGGGCTACGGCGAACGGGTGCTGTTCCGGGACCTCTCCTTCGAGGTCCCCCCCGGCGCGGTGGTCGGCGTCATCGGCGCCAACGGCACCGGCAAGACCACCCTCATGAAGATCATCTCCGGCCAGGAGGAGCCCGATGCCGGCGCCGTCGAGCTCGGCCCGACCGTGCAGCTCTGCTACGTGGACCAGAGCCGGGAGACCCTGGACGACGAGAAGACGGTCTTCGAGGAGATCTCCGGCGGCCGGGAGTGGCTGCCCTTCGGCGGCGGCGAGATCCAGTCCCGGGCCTACGTCAGCCGCTTCAACTTCAAGGGCACCATCCAGGAGCAGAAGGTGGGCCAGCTCTCCGGCGGCCAGCGCAACCGGGTGCTGCTCGCCAAGATGCTCCGGGTGGGCGGCAACTTCATCCTCCTCGACGAGCCCACCAACGACCTGGACCTGGTCACCCTCCGGGTCCTCGAGGAGGCCATCGACCACTATGCCGGCTCGATGATGGTGGTCAGCCACGACCGCTACTTCCTCGACCGGGTGAGCACCCACACCCTGGCCTTCGAGGGCGACGGCGTGGTCCGCTTCTTCCCGGGGCCCTACTCCGAGTACGCCGAGTGGCTGGCCGAGGAGCGGGCCGCCGCCGGCAAGGGGCCCGAGTCCCGGGCGGGGAAGTACCGGAAGCTGTCGCTCTAGCCGGCTCGGGCAGCAGGCATCCGCCGCCAGGCCAGGTGTCGGGAAGGCACCGTGGCCGGGTCTTGCCAATGGGGAATGGACGTGCTAGAAGGGAATGTCCCATTCGCCACGCGCCCTGTTGTCAGCATGCCTGTACCCGCACGCAACCGACTTCTGCTCGCCCTCCTCGGGTCACTCTTCCTGACGCCGGCTGCCAGCGCCGCAGTACAGGGCCAGCCGGAGCCCTTCTGGACCTACTCGCTCTTCGGCACGGCCATCGGCGAGAGCAACATCGTCATCGCCGAGAACCTGCCGACGCCCGAGATCTACCTCGGCGCGTCCACCATCACTTTCGGAAGCAACGATTACTGGTACGCGCTGCGCTGGGATGTAACGAGTCAGGAGTACGTCCAAACCTTCATCAGCCCGTTCTTCCCGGTTGCCATCCGGCGCATCGCTCTGGGCGATGTCCTCCCGACGCCGGGACTGGAGATCGTCGTCGCCCAGGAGAACGGGGAACTCGTCTTCTACCGGCAGCTGGACAAGCTGGAGATCGGACGCTTGCAGACGTCCGCCAACGTACTCACCGGGATGTACCTCTACGACCTGGACGGCAACGGTCTCGAGGAGATCGCGGTCTGCACGTCGGACCACCTCTACGTCTACGACGGCAGCGGGGCCACACTCGCTGACCTGCCCGGTATCGGAGGCAGCGACGTCATTGCCGGCCAGATGGATGGCGATGCCGGTCCGGAGATCGTCACTACCGACGGAACGGTGGTGGACGCTGCAACGACTACGGTCCAGTGCAGCAGGTCCAGTGGTTTTGGGTTCACGCTCGAGGCCTCGGACTTCGACGGCGACGGCATGGAGGAGCTGGTCTTCGCCGACGGTTGGGCCTTCTGCCAGGCATTCGAGGTGGACACCTGCCAGTCCAAATGGTCTATCTCGTTACCCACATTGACCGCCATACGCTGCGCAGACGTGGATGGCGATGGGGTCGACGAGCTCCTCGTCGCCGAGGGGTCGTTGTGGAACCGAATCCTGGGCTACGACATGCGCAACCTGGGCCAGCTCTGGAGCATCGACAGCCCGGTGCTAGGAATGACAGACGTGGCAGCCGGAGACGTGGACGGCGATGGCCTACGGGAGGTTCTCTGGGGCGCCGGCGCCACGAACACCGGCCCTGATCATCTGTTCATCGCTGACTGGACAATCCAGCTCATCGAATGGCAGAGCGTCCATCTGGACGGTCCTTTCATCGGTCCCGAGCTGGGCGACGTCGACGGCGATGGCCGGGACGAGCTGGTCGCCATCAGCAAGTGGGCAAACGCCAAGACCGACGCCGGGCGGATCGTGGTCTTCGACGACTCGCTCCAGTTGCTTGCCATCTCACCGGAAGTCGCCCGCAGTATCGGCTGGGTCGGGGTCCACGACCTGAAGCTGCGCGACGTGGATGCCGATGGCAGCCAGGAGATCTTGATCGGCACGAGCGCCGCCTATGACGGGCTCATCGAGATCTACGACTTCAGCCGCTCCGGGGGCTTCAGCCTCTCCTGGGACAACAACGTCCTACCCCAGAGTACCTCCTTCTATTCCGTCCAGGCCGCTGATGTGGATGGCGACGGACAGATGGAGATTCTCGGCGGGAGCGGCCCCGCGACCACGGGGACCCCCAACACTTCTATCTTCGTCTATGACTATGCAACCGGCAACGAAGAGTGGATGTCCCCGCAGATGGGCAACGGCTGGGATGCGGTCACCGCTCTGGCCGTGGAAGACGTGGACCTGGACGGCTCCCTGGAGATGGTGGGCATGACCGGTGGCGGCGCCGTCCATATCTATGACGGTCCGAGCAAGACCCTCGAGTCCACGATCCTCGGGAGCTTCACCTGCCTGCGGACCGCGGCGGCAACGCCGGGTGCTCCCCCCTTCCTGGTACTGGGCAACGACGCTGGCTACCTCTCGGTCTACCAGAATCACGCGGGCAGCTATCCGCTTCTCGCCGCCTGGCCCCTGGCCAGCGGCGCCATGGACGGCTTCACCCTGGGACCGTGGTCCAGCGTCTGGGTCAGCAGCGGCGGCAGCCTGAGCGTCCACCGGCCCTTGCACACCCCCAACGCCCTCTGGCAGAGCGACGGCTACGGCACCGTCTTCGGCCAGCGCACGGTCTTCCTGCCACAGCTACGCGCCTTCGTCACCGGCGGCTCCTACTCCCTGATCGGCTTCAGAGCCAACTGAAAGCCCGTCGTCCGGGCAAACGGCCGCTCCGTCACCGCCCCTGGAAGCGGGGCTGCCGCTTCTCGGCGAAGGCGGCCAGGGCCTCCAGGCGGTCGGCGGTGGGCAGGATCCGCTGGTAGCAGCGGTGCTCGTGCTCCAGGGCGTCGCGCAGGGGCAGGTCCAGGCCGCCGTCGATGGCCGCCTTGGCCGCCTGGAGGGCGAGGGGGCCGTTGCGGAGCAGGGCCGCCACCACCTCCTCCCCCTTCTCCCGGGCCCGCCCGGCCGGGGCCAGGAAGTGGACCAGGCCGATCTCCCGGGCCTCCCAGGCGTCCAGGCGCCGGGCCAGGAGGATCAGCTCCTTGGCCCGGGCGGCTCCCACCAGCCGGGGCAACCGCACGCAACCGCCGGCGCCGGGGATGATGGCCAGGGAGGTCTCGGTGAGGCCGATGGCAGCGCCCTCGTCGAGGACCCGCAGGTCGCAGGCCAGGGCCAGCTCGCACCCCCCCCCAAAGGTGGCGCCGTTGCAGACCGCCACCACCGGCTGGGGCAGGGCGGCGACATCGTCCATGGTGGCCCGGATCTCCCGGACGAACTCCCGGACCTGCTCCTCGGTGAAGGTGCGGCGCTCCTTCAGGTCCGCCCCGGCGCAGAAGGCCCGGTCGCCGGCGCCGGTGACGGCCACCACCCAGACCTCCCGGTCGGCGGCCACCTCGGCCAGGACCCGGCGCAGGCGGCGCAGGGTGGGCAGGGAGAGGGCGTTGCGCACCTCCGGGCGGTTGAGGGTGATCCAGGCCGCGTGCTCGCGGCGCTCCAGGAGCACGAGGGCGTCGTCGGTCATGGCATCAGGAGGGGGGATCAGCGGCACCAGGTGCCGGGCAGGCGGCAGCCCGGCGCCGCCAGGGCCCGCCAGGCCCGGCCCGGCAGCCTACGGCCGAGGCGCTCCTCCAGGAAGCGGCCGGCCTCGAGCAGGGCCACCACGTCGACGCCGGTGGCGACGCCGAGGCGATGGCACGCCAGGACCAGGTCCAGAGTGGGCAGGTTGCCGGCGGCGCCGGGGGCGAAGGGGCAGCCCCCGAGGCCGCCGCAGGCGGTGTCGAAGACCGTGACCCCCGCCTCCAGGCCCGCCAGGGCGTTGGCCAGGCCCCGGCCCAGGGTGTCGTGGAGGTGCAGGCCCAGGGTGGCCCCGGGGACGGCGGCCCGGACCCGGGCCACCAGGGCGGCGACCTGGCGAGGATCGGCCACGCCCAGGGTGTCACCCAGGACCAGCTCCCTGGCGCCCGCGGCGGCCAGCTCCCCGGCCAGCTCTGCCACCCGGTCGGGGTCCACCTCCCCCTCGTAGGGGCAGCCGAAGGCGGTGGCCAGGCTCACCCGCAGGGAAGCGCCGGCCTCCCGGCACAGGGCCAGGGCCTCCCGGGCCTCGGCCAGGCTCGCGGCCACGCTCCGCCCGAGGTTGGCCTGGTTGTGGGCGTCGCTCACCGACAGCACCAGGTCGGCCTTCCGCAGCCCGATGGCCAGGAGGTCGCGCAGGCCCCGGAGGTTCGGCACCAGGGCCGTCAGCACCACCTCGGGGGGGGCGCGGCGAC
>CAYMFV010000104.1:0-8316 GCA_964389745.1 uncultured Planctomycetales bacterium
CTCCAGCTCCGCCCGCCAGGGGACCAGCTCCTCCCGCCACAGGGCCGGGTGACCGCCGTCCCGGAACAGGCCGGCCAGGGCCTCCCGCCGGGCCCGGCGGTCCAGGTTGGCGTGGTGCTCCCGGAGGCGGCGGTCCCCGGCGGCGGCGACCTCCCGGGCGAGGGCCTTCCGGGCGGCGGCGGCGGCGGGGGCGCCGGCGAGGGCCGCCAGCCAGGCGCCCGTGAGGGTGAGGAGGGCCCGGGCGGGCAGGGGCTCCAGGGAGGCCACGAGGCGGCCCAGGTCCGCCAGGCGGGCGGCCTCCCGGCGGCGCCGGGGCCGGTGCAGCCGCCGCAGGTCCACCCACAGGAGCCGGCCGTCCGGGGCCCGGAGCAGGTTGCCCAGGTGCAGGTCGCCGTGGGCCAGCCCGGTCCGGTGGAGGGCCGCCGCCGCCTGGCCGACGGCCGCCAGGAAGGGGGCCGAAGCGGTCACCGCCGGCGCATCCAGGTGCGCCTCCGGCCCCAGGTCCTCCAGGAGGAGCCAGACCTGGTCCCCGCCGTCCAGGACCGCCCAGGGCCGGGGCGTGGGTCCGCCGGCGGCCAGGAGACGGCGTCCGGCCCGGAACTCCCGCCGGGCGGGTCCCGGGTCGGGACCCGGGAAGACCTTGACGAAGAGGCTCGCTCCCCAGGGTCCCTCCTGGTGCAGGCGCAGGTAGTGGCGTCCGCCCACGCCCCGGCCGGCCGGGGTGGCCCGGGTGGGGTCGGGGAGGAGGCCCTCCGGCCAGTCGGGAGCGTGGAGCGAGAGATGCACGGGCCGGTAGAGTGTGCCGCCATGGCGACGGCGAGCAAGGTCCCGATCTCGGTGTGCGTCATCGCCCAGGACGAGGAGGACCGCATCGGCGCCTGCCTGGAGAGCGCGGCCTTCGCCGCCGAGCTCCTGGTCCTGGACGGTGGCTCCCGGGATCGGACCCGGGAGGTGGCAGCCTCCCTGGGTGCCCGGGTGGAGGAGCGGCCCTTCGACGGCTTCGCCAGCCAGCGCGCGGCGGCGATCCGCCTGGCCCGGCACGACTGGGTCCTGGCCCTGGATGCCGACGAGCGGGTCTCGCCGGAGCTGGCCCGGGAGGTCCAGGAGCTCTTCGCCGCTGGCGCCCCCTCCCGGCCCGGCTACAGCGTCCCCCGCCGGGCCTGGTACCTGGGCCGCTGGATCCGCGGCGGTGGCTGGTACCCGGACCGGAAGCTGCGGCTCTTCGACCGCCGGCGCGCCCGCTGCGCCGGCCGGGAGCCCCATGACAAGGTGCTCCTGGACGGTCCTGCGGGCCGCCTCCGGGGTGATCTCCTGCACTATCCCTACCGGGACCTGGCGGACCATGTGGCTCGGATGGACCGCTACACCAGCGCGGCGGCCCGGGCCATGCACGCAGAGGGCCGCCGCTGGCCGCTGCTCCGGATGCTCGTCTCCCCCCCCCTGAGGTTCTGGAAGTCGTGGTTGCTCCGGGGCGGGTTCCGGGACGGGGCGGCGGGGCTGGTGCTGGCCGTGCTTGCCGGGGTCTACGAGGCCGTCCGCTACGCCAAGCTGTGGGAGCTGCGGCGCCGGCCCCGGGCCGAGGTTCCGGCCGATAGGGAGCGGGATGGCTGAGCGTCGCCGGGGCTCCATCTGGGCAGGGCTCCTGGCCGGCGCCGTGCTGCCCGGGGCCCTGCTCGGCCTCCTCCGCCCGGGGATGTCCGTGGCGAGCTTCCTGCGGGAGGCCCTGCTGGTGGCCCTGGCCTCGACCCTGCTGGTGTCCCTTCTCGGTGGCCTGCTGGTCCTGGCGTTGGCCGCCCTGGGCCGGCGCCGGCCCGGCGGGGACACCTGCTTCTGGGTCGGCGTGGCCCTGGCCTCCCCCCCCCTGGCGGGAGCCTTCCTGCCGGAGGAACCCTGGGGCTGGCTGTGCCTGCCCGTCCTCGTCCTCCTGGCGCCGTCCCTGCGCGGCCTGGCGCCGCCGCCCCGGGTGCGTGCCCTCCTGGCCACGGCTGGCCCCCTGGCCGTGCTCCTCCTGGTGCTGCTGCCCCCGGCCGGCATCGGCGCCCGGGAGACGCCACCGCTGCCGCCGGCGGCGGCGGGTGCGACGCCTCGGGGTCCGGACGTGCTCCTGATCTCCGTCGACACCCTGCGCGCCGACGACGTCCTGGACCTGGGCGAGAGCCTGCCAGCCCTGGCGGCCCTGCGCCAGCAAGGGGCCTGGGCACCCTGGGCCCTGTCCAGCAGCAACCAGACAGCGCCGGCCCACGCCACCCTGCTCAGCGGCCTGCCGACCCTCCGCCACGGGGTCCGGCACAACCACTCCCGCCTGCCCGCCGACCTGCCCCTCCTCCAGGAGCGCTTCCGGGCCGCGGGCTGGCGCACCGCCGCGGTGGTGGGCAGTGGCGTCCTCCGGGGGGAGATGGGCTGGGCCCGGGGCTTCGACTGCTTCGACGACGCGGCCGTGGCCGACCTCGGTCGCCTGGAGGCCCTGCACCGTTTCCTCGACAAGAACACCTGGGCGGGCTGGCTGCTCTCCCAGAGCACGCTGCGCCGCCTCTACCCCGGCCTTCTCGTCCGGGTGGGGCAGGTGATGGATGCCGGCGGTGCCGGCACGGCGCGGTGCCGGGACGCTGCCCTGGGCCTGCTCGAGCAGCTCTACGCCGAGGAGCGTCCCTGGTTCCTCTTCCTCCATTTCCTGGATCCCCATTCCGACTACGCGCCGGCGCCGGCCTGGCTGGGTCGGGACGGGCCCGTGCACCTGCCGGGGAGCTATGGGGGGGGGGAGAGCGTGCCCACGGAGCTGCTCTACCGCCTCCAGGACGACCTGGAGAGAGGGCGGCCCGGGGCCAGGACCGCCCTGGCGGTGGCCCGGGCGCGCTACCGGGAGGAGATCCGGGGGGTGGACGCCGCCCTCGGCCGCATCCTCGAGCGGATCCGCGTCTCCGGACGACCGGCGGTGGTGCTCCTGACCAGCGACCACGGCGAGCATTTCGGCGAGCACGGCCGGCTGTTGCATGCCAACTCCCTGTACGAGGAGCTGGTCCGGGTGCCCTTCCTCCTGGCGGGCCCGGGAGTGCTGGAGGGACCCTTGCCGGTGACGCCACACCTGGAGGACGTGGCGCCGACCCTGCTGGCCGCGGCGGGCCTCTCCTGGGAAGGCTTCCCCGGTCGCAATCTCCTGGCCCCGGATCTCCGGGCCCGGCCCCACGTGGAGCACTACCGGGAGCACCTGGCGGTGCGGGACGGGCCGTGGAAGCTCCTCGCCGACTTCGACCGGGACGGGGATCCCACCAGCCTGCGGCCCCGAGCCCTGTTCCGCCTGGACCAGGACCCGGCGGAGACCCGGGACCTCCTGGCCGTCGAGGGGGCGGTCGCCGACCGGCTCCTGGGGCTCGCCCGGGCGGCCCTGGCCGCCGCCGTCGCCCGGGCGCCCGAGGACATCGGTGCGGAGCAGGCCGCCCTCCTCGAGGCCCTGGGGTACGCGGGCGGGGGGTGAGAAGCTTGTCAGCGGGTGGCCCGACCGGAACAATCAACCCATGGACGCAACTACGCAGGGGAAGGGGACTCTGGAGGCAGGAGACCGTCGAGTCGGGATCCGTGCCGTTCTCGATCGCCTGTACAGCAGCGGTGAGGCCGAGGGCGACAACGGGCGTAGCTACCAGGTCTTTCCCACGAGCCTGCCCAGGGAGGAGGGGGAGGCCCTCCGGGATCTGGCGGTCCGGGAGGGTGTGCAGCGGACTCTGGAGACGGGCTTCGCCCTGGGGATCTCCGCCCTCTTCCTCTGCGACGCCCTCCTCGCCCGCGGCGGCGACGCCGCCCGGCACGTGGCTGTGGACCCCTACCAGGAGGCGGCCTTCGGGGATGCGGGTCTGCGCACGGTCCGGGAGGCAGGCATCGCGGACCTGGTGCAGCTGCACCGGGTGGAATCCCAGCTCGTCCTGCCCGCCCTGGTCCAGCAGGGCGAGTCCTTCGATCTGGCCTTCATCGATGGGGATCACAAGTTCGACGGCGCCTTCCTGGATCTCTACTACTGCAACCGCCTGGTCCGACCCGGGGGCCTGATCGTCCTCGACGACCTGTGGCTGCCGGCGGTCCGCATCGCTGCCGCCTTCTTCGAACGCAACCTGGGCTACCAGCGGGTGGCCGAGATCCCCCAGGAGCGCGGCCCCCGGCGTCGCCGGCCCTTCTGGCGCTCCCAGCGCCCCAATGCGGCGCGCATCGTCGTCTACAGGCGCCCGGAGGCACCGGACCAGCGGCGCTGGGACAACTTCGTGCCCTTCTGGTAGGGGGGGAAGCGCTCCCCGCTGCCCGGGGTCAGGGACGTACGGCGATCAGGGAGAAGAAGGGGCGCAGGGCGGGAAGGAGGCGCAGGAGGGGCGCCTGCGGGCGGGATTCCGGACGGCCGCGCCAGACGATCGCCCGGGGCCGGAAGCCGATGCCCTGGAGCAGGCCGAGCACCTCCAGGGGCGTGTACTCCCGGACGTGTCCCATGTGGCCGAGGGTCTCCAGCTTCTGGTACTGGAGGTAGGGATCTGCCTCGCAGGCCTCGCCCCGGCCTCGGACCAGCAGGTTGCGGATTCCCTGGAAGGAGCGCAGGTTCGGCGTCGAGAGGAGGAGGACGCCACCGGGTTGCAGCACCCGGTGGACCTCCCGCAGCGTGTGCAGGGGGTCGATGCGCAGGTGCTCCAGGATCTCGTGGAAGCACACGAGGTGGAAGGTGCCGTCCGGGAAGGGCAGGGCCTCCCGCTCGATGTCGCAACGGTGCACCTCCAGGTCCGGGAGGCCGCTGAGATCGAAACGTTCCGGTGCCAGGTCCACGGCCGAGACCCGGCAACCCCGTTCGGTCAGGCCGGCAGGCAGCAGGAAGGGGGCCGCGGCGCAATCCAGGATCCGGTCCTCGTTGCTGCCGAGCCAGTCGGCCACATGGCCCAGGTCGAAGGCGATGCGCTCGGCGTGGTAGCGGAGGTAGTCCCGGAACCACGCCTGCAGGCGAGGGTCTCGGGGCCGGATCCTGGTGGCCACGGCCTGCACCAGCCGGAGGTCCTCCGGCCGGGGCATCCGGGGCTCGGAGCGCTGCTCCAGGGAGGCGGGCAGGAGCCCCATGCTTCAGCTCCTTGGCGAGAGGAGGGAGCCCAGCAGCTGCCGGCGTCGGCCCCGGTAGTAGTGGCAGCGGACGAGGGCCTTGCGCCACCGCTCGTCCCGGGCGTCACACCACCGGAGCCGGCGCAGGTGCCGGCGCTCGTGGCGGTGGCAGCGCCAGGCGAGGCGCAAGACGGCGACGAGGCCATGCTGCTCCTGCAGCACCTCGGCCTGCCCGTAGCCCTGCCACCACTCCGCCACCCGCTCCTCCTGGATCTGCCCGGGCTGCACCCGGTTCAGGCTCACGGCCCCGGGACGATAGACGAGGCGCCAGCCGGCCCGGGCCAAGCGCCGGCCGATCTCGGTGTCCTCGCCCGGGATGCGGGTCCGCCCGTACCCGAAGCGGGTGCTGAAGCCACCGACCTCCCGGGCGGCGGCGACGCGCAGGGCCATGTTGCCGCCGAAGGGCGGCGGCTGTTCCGACAGCCGGATGTCGCCCTCCTCGATCCCGAAGTCGTAGCGGGCCGTGGGACCACCGGTCTCCAGGGCCATCCGGCGGGCCCAGGCAGGGGCGGCCGGCGGCAGGAGGGGGAAGATACGCCCTGCCGCGGCACCCACGGCCGGGTCGGCGAAGGCGTCCGCGAGATGGTGCAGCCAGCCCGGCAGACACTCGTTGTCGTCGTCGAGGAAGGCCAGGACCGGTGTATCGGCTGCGGCCAGGGCGCGATTGCGGGCGTGGTCGGCGCCAATCCTCTCCTCCCGGACCAGCTCGAGGGGAACCGGGAAGTCCCTGGCCTGGGTCGCCACCAGCGCCCTGGTGTCGTCCCCGGAGGCGTTGTCCACCACGATGACCCGCCACCGGCTGTCGTAGACCTGCCTGGCCAAGCTCTCCAGGGTCCGCGCCAGGAGGGTGGCCCGGTTGCGCGTGCAGATGGCCACGGTGGCGGGCAGAAGGGGGGGGGTCACGGGCTCGTGTTCTCGCGGATTCCCGGAGAGAGGACCCGGCCCTCCCGGGGAAGGCCGGCGAAGTCCAGGATCGCCGCCTGGCCGGCCGCGGAGTTCAGAGCCGCCACGGGGAAGATGGCGAAGCGCTCCGGCCGGTCCCGGGCAAAGGCCTCGGCCCGCTGGTAGTAGTCGTCCCAGTAGCGGCCAAGCGCGGCTGCCCGATCGGGCTCCCCGTACTTGGGGAAGCAGCGATCCCAGGCGTCGGCGAGGAAGCGGCGGCCGTCGTGGGCGTACCAGTGGTGCCGGGGCCCCACCTTGCGCAGAAAGCTCTGGACGGTCGCTTCCCGCTCTCGGCGCAGGCAGAGGAAACGGACATCGAGGTCGAGGGCCAGCAGCGCCGGGACGTGCCACAGGTAGACGAGGTGGACGTCGGCAAAGACCCGGGGAGCGGTTGCCCGGGCGAGGCGCGCCAGCTCGGCCACGTGCTCCGGGCTGGGTTCCACCCCGAGGTTGTACTCGAAGTACTCGTGGTGGGCGCAGCATTCGGGCTGGGCATCCAGGAGCCGGGCCAGGGAGAGGGTGCCGCAGCGACCGGTGCCAAGTCCCACGAGGAGCCGGGGGCCCCGGATCCCGTCCTCTACCGCAGGGTGGGCGCTGGTCATGTTCCTCGCCTCAGTCACCGAGGTAGCCGAGCTCCTGGAGGCGCTGCCGCTGCGCCTCGTCCAGGCCCACGAGGCCGTGTTCCAGACGCCGTCGTTGCCAGTCCTCCCGCAGGCGCCGGGCCGTGGCGAGCCAGGTGTCCAGGGCTGCGACCAGCGCCGGCGGCGGGGTCCTGCCGGGCAGGAGGTTGCGTCGCTCCCCCGGGTCCTCCTGGAGGTCGAAGAGGGCTTCCCGGGGGAAGGCCACGGCCGGACGGGGACCGGGGGGGATGCGGTCGGGCCAGGGGATGCGCCAGTACTTCCAGCGGGCGTTCTGGACGGCGATGATCTCCGGTCCCAGGTAGTTGGCCTCGGCCAGGATCCAGGCAGGTGCCACGGCAGCGCCGTGCCAGAGCGGGGACAGGTCACGCCCGGGCAGGTGCTCCGGGACGGGCACGTCCAGCAGTGCCAGCAGGGTGGGCAGTACGTCCAGGTGCTGCACGGGCTCCTCGCTCCGGCGGCCGGCGGGGAGCAGGTCGGGTGCCCACAGGATGAGTGGGACGTGGAGCAGCACGTTGAACTGGTGATGCCCGTGCAGGAGGGTGTCGTCGTGTTCCCCCAGGTCCTCGCCGTGGTCGCTGGTGATGACCACCAGGGTCCGTTCCAGGATGTCGAGGGCGGCCATGTGGTCGAGGAGGCGCCCGAGCCACTCGTCCGTGACCCGGATGCCGGAGTCGTAGCGGGCCAGCCGCCGGGCCCGGGGGTCGTCGCCGGCCTCTCCCAGGAAGCGGGTGTGGGTGTAGGGGTGGTGGATCTCGTAGGTGTGGAAGAAGAGGAAGAAACGCTGCCGGCCGTGGGCATCCAGCCAGTCCATGGCCTCCGTGGTGATGACGTCCACGTCCAGGAGCAGATCGTCCGGTGCGGCCATGGAGCGCTCGATGGCCTGGCCCATGTGCTCGGCGGGCCGGTCCCGCAGATGCGCCATGGCCACCTCACGGTAGCGGTGGAAGCCGCTGGCGAAGCCGAAGCGGGCGCTGATCGCCGAGGTGCCGGTGAAGGCGGTGGTGCGGAAGCCCTGGCGGGCGAGGATGGCGGCCAGGGTGTCGACCTCGTCCGGGTCCAGGTGCGGGTTGCCCTCGCCCAGGGGCAGCTCCAGGCCGTGGGCGGAGGGCATCAGCCCGGTCAGCAGGGTCATCTGGGAGGGCCGGGTCCAGGGCGCGTTGGCGTAGGCCCGGGTGAAGAGGACGCCCTCCCGGGCCAGGGCGTCGATGCGCGGGCTGGTGGGACGGGGGCAGCCGTAGCATTCCAGGCGGTCGGCCCGGAGGGTGTCGAGGCTGACCAGGAGGAGGTTCCACTCCTCCCGGGCCCGGGGACGGCCGACGGCGGGTCGGGCCCAGAGGACGGTCTCCGGGGGGACGCCGGCGACCTCGAGGACAAGCTCCCGGGCGCCGTCCTCCTCCACCGGCAGGGTGAACTCCTGCCAGCTCCTGGCGGCCTCGGCCGCCGTCCCCCCCCAGGACCAGGCCTCCTGGTCGCCGAGGAGGACCCGGGCCTCGACCCGGACGCCGGGAGTCGCGGGGGCCGCCTCGGGGAGGAGGGCGAAGGCGCCGTCGATCTCGCCGCCGGCCCGGAGCTCGAGGACCAGGCGGCGCCGGCCTTCCCCGGCCAGGGGCAGGAC
>CAYMFV010000105.1:0-8300 GCA_964389745.1 uncultured Planctomycetales bacterium
AGCAAGCCGTGCGCCTCCTTGCAACTCCTGCTCAGAGCTTCGTGGGAAATCCGGGATCAGTTGCTCAATCCTGATTCGGTAGCCACTCCCGGATGATAGCCTCTCTCGGCCGCCATGGCCCCCCAAGTTCCAAGTGCTCCGCGGTGAGCTCGTGCGAGCAGCTCCTGCAGCAGGGTCTTGGGACTGTCGAAGCTGGCGCCGATCATGTCCTCTCTTACCTCTTCTCCATGGACCACGGGCCGCCGGGAATCCAGGTGCCTTCCAACGGCTGGCCGGTGATGATGCCATCGCGGACGGGTCCGAGGAATGCGGTGATGCGCTTCCCTACCTCTGGGAAGGACTCCGGTGGCGGCTCCCGGAGGGCGCCGGACCGCCGGTACGCCCGCCAGAGGCGCTGCCGAGCCGGATCTTCGTAGAAGGCCCCCCGGAGCACATCCGGCAGCTCGTCGGTCCACGGGGTGCGCCGTCGTTCGAAGCAGGCCGCAACGGCCGCGGCCAGCTCCTGCCCGTCGAAGGCGAAGGCGCTGCTCAGGGTCCAGATGTCGTGGAAGTCCTTCATGCGACTGTTGCGGCGGCCGAGGTGGACCATGGCCTCGAACTTCTCCGCAACGCTCGCCGCCCGCGGGTACACCCGGACCCGGGGCGCCGCCATGCCAGCCAGGAGGGTCGGGTACTCCGCCTCCTCGGGTGCGGGCACCACGGCGTCGCCGAATCCGAGATCCACCTGGAGGCGGATCCTGGCGCGCCCAGGGAGGCCCGCAGGACCACCCGCTGCCCCGCGTACTCCTCCTCGGCGCGGATCGGCATCACCTGGATCGAGTGCAGGTCGAAGACCAGGCCATCCTCGGGGCACGGCACCAGGCAGACGTCGCGGACCAGCTCCCGGACCCGCTCCCGGACCCGCTCCTCGGTGGCCGCCCCGAAGGCCAGGAAGTCCAGGTCGCGGGTGGCACGGTAGGGATCCCGGAGCCAGAGGGAGAAGAGACCCGCGCCCTTGAGGACGCAGTGCTCCTTCCAGGGAGACATGCCGAGGCGCCAGAGGAAGCGCTCGCATCCATAGCGCACCAGCACCAGCTCGAAGTCCTCGCCGGCTCGACGGGCGCGGTGGAGCAGGCACGCCTTGACGGAAGCGGGCACGTCGGGGCTCACACCGGCATGGCCTCCAGGGCTGCCCGCAGCCGGGCCGAAGGCAGCACCTCCAGTACGCGGTAGAGGGCGTCGGTCGTGACCTTCCTCCGGCCCAGCGCGTCGTGCAGGGCCTCGCGGGCCGCCTCGGCGCCGACCAGGCGTTCGTAGCGGAAGCAGTCCACCACGGTCCGGGCTGGGCTGGTGATCCGCGCCGGAACCCCCTCGAAGGTCGTGTCCTCGATGCCGTAGGTCCAGGCGGCCCCGGAGAAGCGGACGATCCGGACCTGGATGGCCTGGATACGGGGCGTCCGAGCCCGGTTCGGCACCGCGATCCAGACCTCCGAGGGAACCCGGGTGCCGATGCCGTGGACGCGAAGAGCCGAGAGGAGGCAGACCACGGAACGGGGCACCCTGGCGCACGCCGCTGCCAGGGACCAGTCCTCCGTCAGCTCGGCATCCGCCAGGCGGTAGAGGCCCCGGGCCACCCGCTCCACCAGCTTGGCCACCACCAGCTCTCGGAGGGTGGAGGCCGGGACGCCCGCGGCAACGGCCTGGCTCGGGCGGAAAAAGGCACCCAGCCCGGCCCTGCGGAGCCTCTCGAGGGTGGCGGCGGGATTCCGCATGCTGCACGCCGGGCTCAAAATGTCGGTACTTTCGCCGGCAGTACCGACATTTTGAGCCCGGCGTGCAGCCATGTCAAGTCGAAAACGTCGGTACTTTGAGCCACGGTGCCGACATTTTCGTCAGACCCCAGCCTCGCCCGCCACCCCCCGGAGCATCGCCAGGATCTCCTGCTCCACCTGCCGGATGTCGGCCTCGATCTCCTCCAGGGGCCGCGGCGGGCGATACTCGTAGAACTCCCGGTTGAAGTTGATCTCGTAGCCCACCAGCCCCACGTGGCCGTCGTGGGGGTCCCTCCGGGAGAGGTCGATCCAGGCGTCCGGCACGTGGGGCAGGACCTCCCGCTCGAAGAACTCCCGGACGCTCCGGGGCACGCCGTCGGCGTCCACCGGGTCCTTCCCGGCCACCAGGGGCACCTTCTCGGTGTCCCGGAGCTCCGGGTCGGGCTCCGGGTTGCCGTCCGCATCCCTGCAGACGGCGGCCTCCTCGTTCCGCTCGGAGAGAGCCGAGAGGATCGCCTTCCGGACGGGTGCCGGCAGCTTGATCCGGAGCTTCCGGGCGGCCGCGTCGAGGTCCCCGAGGAACTCCTCCCGGTCCAGGTAGAGCCGGGCGGGGTCCAGCCGGGCAAGGACCCGGCGCACGGCCTCCTGCCGGGCCCGGCCCTCCTCCTCCTCCCGGGCCTTCACCTCGGGGTCCCGCTTCCGCGAGACCGCCAGGTTGCGGAAGGCCCGCTCCTCCTCGAGGCGGGCCAGGCGCTCGGGACTCGCCTGGAAGTCCAGCCGCAGCGGCCGTTCCACCGTGATCTTGCGGAAGCCGAAGTGCGTGGTCGGGTAGACCCTGCTCACCACCAGCTCCCGCTCCTCGTCGCCGTCCCGCAGCTGCCTCGTCTCCCCGTCCCGGAAGCTCCGGAGCAGGGCCAGGATGTCCTCCTTCCGCTCGAAGGGGATCTCCCGGCGCTTGGCCCCGAGGCTCCTGCGCATCTGGGTCCAGAAGCGGGTCGCGTCGATGAGCTGCACCCTGCCCCGTCGCTCCGGGGCCTTGCGGTTGGTGAGCACCCAGACGTAGGTGGCGATGCCCGTGTTGTAGAAGAGCTGCTCCGGCAGGGCGATCAGGGCCTCGAGGAGGTCGTTCTCGAGAACCCACCGGCGGATCTCGCTCTCCCCGCTGCCGGCATCGCCGGTGAAGAGGGGCGAGCCGTTCATGATGATGGCCACCCGGGAACCGCCCTTCTCCGGCGGCATCATGTGGGCGACCATGTGCATCAGGAACAGGAGCTGGCCATCGCTGATCCGGGGCAGGCCGGGGCCGAAACGGCCGGCCGCGCCCCGTTCGTGCTCGGCCTTGACGGCCTCCTCGTCCCGTCGCCAGTCCTTGCCGTAGGGAGGGTTCGCGATGAGGTAGTCGAAGCCCCGGGCGTGCCGGTCGTCGGACAGGACGCTGCCGTAGGCGATGCGGTCCGCGTCCCGACCGGTCGGGTCCTTCATGAAGAGGTCCGCCTTGCAGATCGCCCAGGTCTCGGGGTTCACCTCCTGGCCGAAGAGGTGCACCTGGGCTTCCGGGTTCACCGGCGGCTTCAGGACCTCGCCCCCGGCCTCCCGCCGCTCGCCCTGCGTGATGTGCTCCTTGGCGATGGTGAGCATGCCCCCCGAGCCACAGCACGGGTCGTACACCGTGAGAACGATGCCGCCCCGCCGCAGCCGGTCCTCGTCGCCGGCGACCATGAGGTCCACCATCAGGTGCACCACGTCCCGGGGCGTGAAGTGCTCGCCCGGGTTCTCGTTGAGGGCCTCGTTGAACTTCCGGATCAGCTCCTCGAAGATGGTCCCCATCGTCGGGTTGTCCACCTTGTCGGGGTGGAGGTCCACCTCCCCGAAACGGCGCACGACCTGGTAGAGGAGGCCCGCCTCGTCGAGCTTGCTGATCGTGTTGTCGAAGTCGAACTTCTCCAGCACCTCCCGCATGTTCGGGCTGAAGCCGGCGATGTAGTTCCGCAGGTTCTGGGCCAGGTGCGGCGCGTCGGCCAGCAGACTGTCGAAGTCGTAGCGCGAAGTGTTGTAGAAGGCGTAGCCCGATGCCCTCTGCAGCTGGCCGTCCAGGTTCTCGATC
The DNA here is from genome assembly GCA_964389745.1 of uncultured Planctomycetales bacterium. GTDB lineage: Bacteria > Planctomycetota > UBA1135 > UBA1135 > UBA1135 > CAYMFV01. Next base: position 3,856 of record CAYMFV010000105.1, read on the forward strand.
GTCCCCCGGAACCGCCTCTGCGTCTCCAGGACCTGCCGCTTCGTGTCCCGCAGCACGCAGTCCAGCCGTCGCAGGACTGTGAGCGGCAGGATCACGTCCTGGTACTTGCCCCGCTTGAAGGTGTCGCGAATCAGGTTCGCGATGTCCCAGAGGAAGGCGACGATCTCGTTGTGGTTCATCCCTTGTCGGCCCTGGTGCAGGAATCGCCGCAGCCTGCCACGGCGAACGAAGCCACGCCCGCCTGCGCTCTCCTCCGCTCCAAGTGCACGGAGCCTAGCCGGGGCCAGACAGGCCTGTCAATCCCGCCCGACCAGCATCCATGGGCCCCACCCGATCCTCCCGGTCTCCCTGGGCCGCCCGCGCCGAGCCCGACCGGAACCGGCTCTCGACGCGGGCGCGGGAGCACTCTCGTGCCAGCTTCGCTGGCATGAGGACGAACCAGGAGGTCCGTCAGGCCTTCAGAATGTAGTTGCCAGGACCTGGCTGCGCAGGCAACTGGCCTTCTCGATCGCCTGCAGGTAGATGGTTCGGCCGGCCGCGCTGGGAGGCACGAAGACCTGGAAGGTGGCCACGCCCCCAGGACCGGCGACGGCGGATGCCGCCAGCCGCGGTGCCGCCAGGCCGAGATCCCTGCCCGGGCAGGAGGGAACGGTCGCACGCCCCTCCTGGAGGCTCCAGAGGAGCTGCAGGCGGGCTCCCGGAGTGGCATTGTGAAGCACGACCCGGTTCACCTGACCCGCGGCACCGGGTGCCGGCGGCGAGAGCAGCACCGGCCGCAAGAGGAAGGCCGCCTCGTTTCCCTGATCCCGTCCATTCGCTGCGATCCAGCCACGGTTGTTCACCGCGGTTGCGGAGCGGAGCACAATCGTCGAAGCGACCGGCAGGTGATCGTTCAGGTCCACCATGCCCTGGCTCGGATCCCAGGCGAAGGCGTGGGTGTCCCCGGCGGTGGTGTCCGCCTGGCCGACCACCACGTTCCCATCGTTCAGCGCCCAGGCGATGCTCTCGTCCCCCCCGAGGGTGCCCAGGTCCGCCATCGTTCCGAGGCCGGGATCCCAGAGGAAGGCGTGCTTGAAATCCTGGAAGGGGTCGCCCGTCATGTAGGACAAGCCGGCAATCCACCCTCCTTGGTTGATGTCGTGCGCGAAGCTCATGTTCCCCCGGGCAAGGGTGCCCAGGTCCTCCATGACGCCGCCGACCACGCGCATCGCCCGGGGCACGTCGACCTGGTTGTTCGCGCCGCCGGCTATCACGCCAGCGTCGTTGATGGCTCGGGCATCGCTGCAGCAGCCACCGAGGGTACCCAGGGCGACGATTCCCGTGCTCGGGCTCCACCGCCAGGCCATGGTGAGAAGCCACGGCGGAATGCTGCCGCCGACCACTTCACCGGCGTCGTTGAGGCCGTAGGCCATGGTCTGGCCTCCGCTGGGCAGAGTGCCCAGGTCCAGCATGCCGCCAGCGGGATCCCAGAGGAAGGCGTGGTAGGCACCGGAGGCGAGCTGGGCCTTGCCGGCGATGGCGCCGGCTTCGTTGATGGCGTAGGCCTCGCTGGCACCGCCACCGAGGGTGCCGAGGTCCTGAACCATGCCCTGGAACCAGCGGACGGCGCGGGGGGCTCCGGATCTCCAGGCCCACCCGGTGGCTTCACCGCGGTCATTGAGGTCCTGCACGGAAGCCTTGCCTCCGGGAACGAGCCCGGGAAGGCGTTCCACCTGGAAGTCCTGGGCGACCAGCGGCGAGCTGGTGAAGAGAAGCAGGAGGAGAGGCAGGTGAGGTGTTCTCATGGTGACAGGAGATGGTAAGCACAGGGGGATGGAATGTAGTATACTACCTGACCGCCCACGGCATCCTCCCCGAGGACCAGCTTGGCGTGCTGGAGTCGCTGGCCGAGGTGCTGCAGGAGCTGGTGCTCCTGAACCTGGTCACCATGGCCATCGAGCCCCCTGCGGCTGGTCTACACGCGGTCAGGCTGGTCCCTGGCCGCAGCGATGGCGGATTCGTGCTTGCGTCAGGTGGCAACTCCCCTGACACCTGGGGCCGGGTGCCAGGGGTCCGCGCGCACGCGACCTGACTACTGCACCGTCAGCAACACCGAGTCGAGACGCAGGTCCATCATGCCGGTGGCAGGCAGCACCGCGTAGTAGATCTGGTAGCTGCCCGGCGGCACGGTCGTGGTGTTCAGGATCGAGGTCGCCGGGCGGGTCGCCAGCGGCCCGGTCGCGAAGGACAGGGGCGCGGCCGACGGCGCCCAGCCCGTGCCCGTGTACCAGAACGGCGGCCCGCTCTGGCGAAAGGCGCCAACGAACTCGCTGGCTGTCTGTCCCGCGAAGAGGTTGGGCTCCATGGCGATGGTGAGATCCAGCGGGCTGCCGGCGGCGATGGTGAGCGGCCCGTCCGTGCCGTTCGCCTGGATGTCGGGCATGGGATGTACCGGCGCTCCGTTCACCTCGAGGTAGTCGAAGGCGACATGGGACATGCCACCGGACACACCGATCGAGGCCTGGGCGTCGCCGGTGAAGATCCCGGTGAGACTGCCGAGAAGAACCCAGCCGCCGCCGGTGTCGTAGTACCCATCGATCTGGTCGCCCGTGCGCACGATCCTGAACCGCCCCGCGGTTGCCGCGGAGCTGACCCAGAAGGCGCCGGTCTGCACACCCTGGACCTGCCCGAAGAAGCCGATGCCACTCCCAGATGGACCGTCGTAACGCATCATGTAGTAGAGGGCATCATCATCGGGGTAGTTGCTCACCTCCACCTGGGCGTCGGCGTTGATCCCCCCCGCGATCTGGAACCCCTGCCAGTCGAGAATCACCTCGATGTCGCCACGGAAGTCCTGGGCCGCCGAGAACCAGGCGTGATCCTGAACGCTGGGAGTGGCGACATGAAGCAGGCTGCCGGCGAGCCAGTGGTTTGCGCCTTGCGGGATGCCGTCCCACAGCCGGTCGTCGAGGGCCGGGCCGTCAAAGTGGTCGTAGATGGTCTGTGCCCGCACAGCTCCCGGAGACCCGATCCAGGAGAGAAGGACAAGCAGGACTCCGCCAAACATCGATGCGACACGCATCACAATCCTCCCCGGGCCTGAACGCACCGGGATGAGGCGCCAGGATGGCCCGATAGGCAAGAATACCATGCAAACCGCTCCTCGGGCGTCTCATTCCTGCCACCTCCTTGCGCAACCGGTCAGCGTTCCCTGCCGGGATCGTCGGATCCAGCCATCTCCAGGACCATCCTGATCTCCGGGCCGCGCAGCAGGATGCCGGAGACGCTGGCCACCACCTCCGCACCCCGCAGCAGCCGCACCGAGAGCTCACCCTCCGGAAACCAGTGGAGTCCCGAGACGAAGAAGGGGTGCGCCACGAACAGCGGGATGCCGCGGTGCTGGACCTCGACCAGGAGCCCCCCGTCGTCCAGCCCCGACAGGTCCGGCAGCTCCACGTCCACCCTGGCTGCCGGCTCCAGGCGCAAGAGTACCTCCTGGTCCTCCCCCCCCCTCACCTCCACCCCGGACAGGACCGCCGCCAGGCCGTCGCCGGTGTAGGCCAGCAGGTTGACCGTTGCAGACTCGTTGAGCTCGAGGGTGAAGAAGCCGTCGCCGTCCGCGACCGCCCCGAAGATGCCTCCCTCTCCCTCCCCCTGGACGAGGGCGAACACCTCGGCGTAGCGTCCCTGTCCCTGGGCATCCACGACCCGTCCACGCAGTCGCACTGGGCGGCGGCAGACCAGGGTCACGCCTTCGCTGCCGGCGGCCACGCCGTCCAGCTCGGCCGCCAGGCCAAGATCCGGGTCCCCGCCGTGCACCACGTAGGTCCCTGGCGCCAGGGGCTCGAGGACGAAGGAGCCGTCGGCCCCCAGAACCCGGGTCTCCACGTGGCAGTGCACGTCGTCGTCCTCCGCGTAGGCGCGCACGGTGCCGCTGGTCAGGGGCCGGCGATCGGGATCCAGCAGGAAACCACGCAGGGAAAGGCCCCGGGAGACGGTGAGCAGCACCTCCGCCTCGGCCTGGCCGGGGGCGATCTCCACCTCCTCCTTGACCGGCAGCCAGGCGTAGGTCGGACCTGCCTCGGCACCGGGCCGGGCGAGGCGGTCCAGGTCCAGGCTGCCGGCCAGCCCCACCTCCCAGACGCCGGGGTGGAGGCGCGCCTCCCGACCGAAGACGAAGCGCCCCTGCTCGTCGGTGACGGTACGGCGGCGCTCCAGATCCAGGCGGAGCGCTCCCGCTCGCCAGGGCTCCAGCTCCGCTCCCGCCAGGGGCAGCGGCTGCAGGTCCAGGCGCACTCCGGCCACTGGCCGGCCGGTGCCGTCCACCACGGTCCCGCGCAGGACCGGCCGGGCGTGCAGGACCAGGTCCAGCCGGGTCTCGCCCGCCGGCAGGGCTTCCAGGGCCACGGCGTGACTGGCCTCGCCCGATTCCGCCAGCAGCCACAGCCACGTCTCCCGGGCCAGCC
>CAYMFV010000106.1:0-8285 GCA_964389745.1 uncultured Planctomycetales bacterium
GGCGCCAGGTGGTGTCCTGGTGGCTGTCGGGTGCAGGAACGACGAGCAGCAACGGCAGGAGGCAGAGCGTGTGCATGACCCGGGCGCTCCGAGCCGACCGGCCCGGCAGCTCGGCCCCCAGGGTAGCCAGGAGACCACCCCTACCGACACCCGTCCCGCCACCCCGGGGTCTGGGGGCAGGGGTCGAGGATGTCGGGGAAGCCGTCCCGGTCGCTGTCCCGGATGCCCGGCAGGGTCAGGCCGTAGGCCGCCTCGATGTTCACCAGGGCGTCGGAGCGGATGTAGGAGCCGTCGGGGTTGCGGACGATGCCCTCGATCTGGCCCGGCACCCGGAACAGCCACTCGGGGTTGAAGCGCTCGATGCCCGTGTCCCTGCCGGCGATGACGAAGTGGTCGGAGATGACGCCGTCGCCGTCCACGTCGCAGGGCACCTGGTCGGTCGGGTAGAGGACAAAGGTGCGCAGCCAGGCGAGGACCGCTTCCTGCTCCGCCTTGCTGGCGTTCACGTACCTGTCCCGGCTCGCCTGGGCCTCGCCACCGTGGCGGCGGATGACCTCGTCCAGGGTCATGGAGCGGCCGTCGTGGCCGTAGGGGAAGGTGTGGCCGTTGCCCCAGATGGGCGCGGTCCGGAAGCGCGTCAGGACGACGCCGTCGTACTGCATGTCCCGGAAGGCGGGACCCATGTCGTGGTGGCGGAAGTCGGTGCCCAGCCCCTGCACCAGGAAGCCGGCCCGGTTCGGCACCCGCTCGCTCGTCACCGGGTCCACCGTGTACAGGCGCTCCAGCCGCCCCTCGAGACGCTCGTCCTGGGAATCCCAGCGCACATCCAGGTCGAAGACCCGCAGGTCGCCGTTGTAGCGCTGGTGTGGATCCGGGTTGTCCGGGTCGGCGGGCTCGATCCACCAGTCGAGGACGTGGCAGGAGGTGCAGTCCATCTCCCGGAAGAAGCGCTCCCCGGCCCTGGCCAGGGGCGTCATGCGCCCGCGGCCCGGCCGCGGGCTGTTCAGGAGGTACCACTCGGCCACGTCGAGATCCCCCTCGCTCACCTCGCAGATGACGCCGTCGCCGTCCGGGTCGTCCAGCGACAGGCCGACGGCGTTGAGCTGGTTCCCCGGGTCGGGCGGCACGTGCCCCACCCAGGACTGCTGCAGGCCGGCGTTGCTCACCTGGCTGAAGCCGTCGCCGTCGGGGTCGTCGGCGCCGGTGGGGTCGTAGGCCTGCAGACCCGTGTGGGCGTTGAAGGGATCCCACACGAAGACCCGGGAGGTGTTGTTCAGGCCGAAGCGCTTCTCGCCCCAGCCGAAGACCTCCATCATGAAGTTGTAGCCGGCCACCCGGGTGTCGTAGAGGCCGGTGGCATCGGGCACCACCATGCCCTGGCCGTCCACAAACCAGACCCGGAAGATGTTGTTCAGGTCCGGCCAGCCGTCGCCATCGTTGTCGGCGTTCACCCCGAAGTCCACCGGCGGCGCCCCGGGGACGGGTTCCACCAGGAGGCGGGCGCCGTTCATCTCCACCTTCGCCACCCAGCCGTTCCGGTCCGGGTCCATCTGCTGGAGCATCTTCTGGCGGATCTGCCAGGCCAGCATGTCCAGGATGCCCGCCCCGTAGAAGTGGGGCGAGTTCCGGCCGAGACCGCTCTTCTTGGCGAAGTTGGTGCCGGCGCCGGCGTCCCGGTAGGGCATGTTGTGGCAGCCGCCGCAGGAGACCTGGTCGTTGGTGGTGATGGCCGGGGTGAAGCCGTCGCTCAAGGTGCCGCCGAAGCCCGAGATGCCGCCGGTGGCGTCCTGGACCGCAAAGGCTCCGTCCCGGATCCGGAACTGGCGCTGGGTCAGGTCCTTGCCCATCTTCCAGGCCAGGAAGGGGTCCATGCGCTGCAGCCACCAGGTGCCGCCTGGCAGCGCCAGGTCCTCGGTGTGCACCAGGCGGATCCGTGGCCACTTCACCGAGAGGCCGGAGAGGTCCTTGGGCCCCCGGCTACCCAGGGAGTCCCCGGGGCGCTCGGCGAGCTGGGCGGCGGCGGGGGCCGCCAGGAAGGAGAGGAGAAGAAGTGCGGGGAGGAGGGGACGCAGCATGGCAGGGGAGGCCAGGGGGGCCTCCATTAAACCCTATAACCCATGCTCTGACCGCCGTTCATGCTCCTTTCCGCCAGAACGGCGCAAGTCCGCTCTACAGCCATGGATACGGCGGAGCGGCCGGCCTAGACGTCGAGGTTCTGGACCTCGAGGGCGTGCTCCTCGATGTACCGGCGCCGGGGTTCCGTCTCGTCGCCCATGAGCATCGAGAAGATGCGGTCCGCCTCGTAGCCGTCCTCCATGACGATCTGCTTCAGGGCCCGCCGGTCGGGGTCCATGGTCGATTCCCAGAGCTGCTCGGGGTTCATCTCGCCCAGGCCCTTGTAGCGCTGGACGTCCACCTGTCTCTGGGTCATCTCCCGGAGGGCGCCCGGCAGCTCCAGGGGCGCCGTCACCTTCCGGCGCTCCTTGCCGAGGACGACCTCGGCCCCGCTCTCCCAGACCTTGGGATCCACCGGCAGGCCGGCCCGGCGGGCCTCATCCAGGGCGGCCCGGGCGGCCTCGCCCTCGTGGAAGTGGAAGACCAGGAGCTCGGCCTCGTCCCGGGGCACGGCGCTGTCCGGGCCGTCCCAGACCCGGGCGTCCTGGTGCCGCTCCAGGAAGGCCACCCGCTCCTCCTCGCTCCAGAAGAAGTGCCGGCCGCCGTCCCGGGTGTCCAGGACCAGGGAGCAAGGCAGACCCCGCTCCAGGTCCATGGCCTCGAGGAGGGCCCGGGCATCGGCGCCCCGGCGATCGCTGCGCAGGCCACCGAGGAGCTGCTCGAGGCGGGCCAGGGCCTGGACCGCCGACCGGAGCTCGTCGCCCTGGAGCGGCTCCTCCCGGCCGGGCAGGCGCACCGCAGCGTGTTCCAGGGCCATGTCCAGCATGATCGAGCGGAGCTGCTCGTCGGACATCAGGTAGCGGCCCCGCTTCTCGCCCTTGCGCCGGAGGAGGTAGAGGGGGGGCTGGGCCACGTACACCCGGCCGGCATCGATCAGCGGCCGCATCTGCCGGAAGAGGAAGGTCAGGATGAGGGTGCGGATGTGGCTGCCGTCCACGTCCGCGTCGGTCATGATGATGATCTTCCCGTAGCGGACCTTCTCCAGGTCGAACTCCTCCCCCACCCCGGCGCCGATGGCCTGGATGAGGGTCTGCAGCTCCTGGTTGGCCAGGATCCGGTTGGCGGTGTTCTTCTCGACGTTCAGGATCTTGCCCCGCAGGGGCAGGATGGCCTGGAAGCGCCGGTCGCGTCCGCCCTTGGCGCTGCCGCCGGCAGAATCGCCCTCGACGATGTACAGCTCGGTCACTTCCTTGTCCCGGGCCTGACAGTCGGCGAGCTTGCCGGGCAGGGACCCCGAGGAGAGGGCGCCCTTCCGCCGCACGAGATCCCGCTGCCGCCGGGCCGCCTCCCGGGCCTCCCGGGCGAGCAAGGCCTTGCGCAGGATGCTCCGGGCCTCTTCCGGGTGCTCCTCCAGGTACTCGCCCAGGCACTCGTTGACCACGCCCTGGACGATGGACTCGAGCTCCCGGCTGCCGAGCTTGCCCTTGGTCTGCCCCTCGAACTGGGGGTCGGGTACCTTCACCGAGACCACCGCGTAGAGCCCGGCCTTGTAGTCCTCCCCGGTCGGCAGCTCCTCGTCCTTCTTCTTGAGCATGTCGCTCTGCCGGAGCCAGGCGTTCAGGGTGCGGGTCAGGCCGCTGCGGAAGCCCGCCAGGTGGGTGCCGCCGTCGGCGGTGCGGATGTTGTTCGCGAAGGTGAAGACGCCCTCGTTCCAGTCGTTGGTGTAGCGCAGGGCGATCTCCACCCCGTAGTCGCGGCCCTGGTGGTCCAGGTGGCGCTCGAAGTGGATGACCTCGGTGATGATCTCCTTGCCCTCGGTGAGATCCTTGATGTAGGCCACCAGGCCCTCGGGATAGTGGAAGCTCTCCTTGCGTCCGCCGTTGCGCCGGTCCTCCAGGTCGATGCGCAGCCCGCAGGTGCCCATCAGGTAGGCCATCTCCCGGAGCCGGTTGCGCACCCGGTCGTAGTCGAAGGTGTCGCACTGGAAGACCTGGGTGTCGGGCTTGAAGGTCACTCGGGTGCCCCGGCGGGAGGTCCTTCCGGTGACCTTCAGCTCGGTGAGCTTGCGCCCCCGGGAGAAGGTCATGTGGTGGACCCGGCCGTTCTTGAAGACCTCCACCTCCATCCACTCGGAGAGGGCGTTCACCACCGAGATGCCGACACCGTGCAGGCCGCCCGAGACCGCGTAGGCCTTGCCGTCGAACTTGCCGCCGGCGTGGAGCTTGGTCAGGACCAGCTCCAGGGCCGGCACCTTCTCGACCGGGTGCATGTCCACCGGGATGCCCCGGCCGTCGTCGGTGATGGTGGCCGACCCGTCCTCGTTCAGGATGACGTGCACCCGGGAGCAGAAGCCCGCCAGGGCCTCGTCCACCGAGTTGTCCACGACCTCCCAGAGCAGGTGGTGGAAACCGGCCTCGGCGGTGTCGCCGATGTACATGGCGGGACGCCGGCGCACTCCCTCCAGGTCCTTGAGGTACTGGATCGAGTGGGAGTCGTAGTTCTGCGGGGAGTCGTTCATGACGTGGTCAGCGCAGGCGCAGGTCCAGTTCCCGGACCTGCAGGGAGGTACCGCGGTTCCGGGCCAGGTCGTGGTTGAGCCGTTGCAGGACCTCGCCCTGGCGGAAGCAGCGCAACTCCTCGAGGAGGGGGGCGGAGGTCACCTGCACGGAGAGGACGCCGTTGCGGAAGGACAAGGGTCGGGTGCGGCTCTGTACCTCCGGCGGCACGGCCTTCTCCCAGGCCCGGCAGACGGCGGCGAACTCGCCGCTCCGGGACAGGCCCCGGCGCTGCATCACCCGGCGCAGAAGGTCGGCGATGGGCTTCGGCTGGGACCGGCGCGGTTCCTTCCGCTGGGGAGGCGTGGCTTCAGGCAAAGGTCGTCAGGGGCATGACCACGTAGGTGTAGTCCTCGCCCAGGACGAACTTGGCCGGCCGCGTGCCCTCGTCCATCTGGATCTCGACCTGCTCGCTGTGGGCGGCCTTGAGCCCATCCATCAGGTAGCCCGGGTTGAAGGAGGCGGCCAGGCCACTGCCGGTGTAGTCCACCTCGAGGGTGGCGGCCGCCCGGCCCCGGCCCTCGTGCTCGGCCGAGACCTCGAGCTGGTCCGGAGAGACCTGGATGCGGACCACCGCTGCGGCCTCGGCGGTCAAGTGGCTCGCCAGGCGCAGCTTGCGCACCAGGGCCTCCCGGTGCGCCCGGACGATGTGCTTGCCCGTGGCTGGGATGACGTTGTCGTAGTTCGGGTACTCGCCCTCCAGGACCCGCCCGAAGGACTCCAGCCCACCGACCCGGAAGCCCACCAGGTTCTGGAGGAAGAAGATCTCCAGGCTCTCGCCGGCCTCGTCGCCGGCGCAGCGGAGGATCTGGTCCAGGACCTTGGGCAACAGGACGGAGCGCTGGCGCTCGGTGTTGCAGGAGAGGGCCGGACGGCGGATGCAGGCCAGGCGCCGGCCGTCGGTGCCCACCAGGGTCACGTTGCCCTCCCGGACCTCGAAGAGGACGCCCTCGGTGGCAAAGCGGGTGTCGTGGACCTTCGAGGTGGCGAAGCGGGTCGAGCCGACCATCTGCAGGAAGACGGCCTTGTCCATGACCACCGCCGGCTCGCCCTCGAGGATGGGGATGGCCGGGAACTGCTCGGGCGCCTGCTCCGGCCCGCCGTTCTCCAGACTGATGAGGACGCAGCGGTCCTCGCTGCCCAGGATCTCGCACTGGCCGTTCTCGCCCAGGGACAGGGTCAGGGTGTCCGCCTCCAGGTCGCGCACCACCTCCACCAGCTCCCGGCCGGGGATGACGCCCCAGCCCGGCTCCTCGACCTGGACCTGCTCGAGCCGGCAGCGAACCGCGATCTCCTGGTCGGTGGCCTCTACGAGAAGGCCGCCATTCTCGGCGTGCAGCCGGACGCCGCCGAGGACGGGTCGGGTCGGCTTCCGGTCGATGCCCATCTCCACTTTCTGGAGGGCATCCCGGAGGGCCACGCGGTCGAGGAGGAGCTTCATCGGCTGGTTGGGTTCCTGGGTGGGACGCGAAGTCTGGGTCCGTGCGGGCGGCTTTGCTCTTCTTCTGGAGAGGAAGAGAAACTTCCCGTATCAGCAGTATAGGCGCCCCGTCCTTGTGGAGAAAGGCAGTCGGAGCGCCGCAAGTGCAGTTGGGACACGGTGTTCGGGGGGCTCGGCCGGAGCCGGCCCGGGGGAGGCTCCGGGGAGCCCCTGTGGAGGAACGGTGGATGGATCCGGGGGATCTCCACTGCCCCGGTGGCAGGGGGCCAGAAGCGGAGAAAGACCGTGGAGAAGGGCGGGATCTCTCCACCCTTCTCCACATCTTCCCGACAGGTCCTGCCGGGGTCGGCGGGCCGGGCGCCGTCAGCCGGCAAGGCTCCGGATCTCCCGCTGCAGGTGGGCGATCTGGGCGGCGAAGTCGCCGTCCACTTCGAGCCGATCCTGGATCTTGCCCAGGGCGTAGATCACCGTGGTGTGGTCACGGCCGCCCAGGTAGCGGCCGATCTCCTCCAGGGACAGGTTGGTGAGCTCCCGGGCCAGGTACATGACCACCTGGCGGGGGAGCACGATGGACTGGGTCCGCCGGCGGGACTGGAGGTCGGAGACCCGTACCCCGAAGCGCCGGGTCACGGCGTCGAGGATGTCGTCCATGCGGATGGCCCGGGCGCCGGCGCCGTGGCCGTTGGCCCCGAGCACCCGGCGGGCCAGGGCCAGGTCGGCGGGGCAGCCGTCCATCTGTATCTCGACCTTGAGGCGGGTGAGAACCCCTTCCAGCTCCCGGACGTTGCCCTGCACCCGCTCCGCCAGGTACTTGGCCACCTCCTCCGGCAGCTCCAGGTCGGCCCGTTGGGCCTTGGTGCGCAGGATGGCGACCCTGGTTTCGAAGCAGGGGGCCAGGATCTCGGCGATGAGGCCCCACTTGAAGCGGCTCACCAGGCGTTCCTGGAGGTCCGGGATCTCGTGGGGTGGCGAGTCGCTGGAGAGGACCACCTGCTTGTGGGCGTTGTGCAGGTGGTTGAAGGTGTGGAAGAACTCCTCCTGGGTGCGGCCCTTGTGGGCGAGGAGCTGGATGTCGTCCACCACCAGGACGTCGGCCTCCCGGTAGCGGGCGCGAAAGGACTCCAGGTCTCCCTTCTGGAGGGCCCGGATGAAGTCGTTGACGAAACTCTCGCAGGAGAGGAAGACGATGCGCAGCCCGCTCTGCACCTGGAGCAGGTGATGCGCGATGGCCTGCATGAGGTGGGTCTTGCCCACCCCAACGGGCCCGTGCAGGAAGAGAGGGTTGAAGGCCTTTGCGGGCCGGTCGGCCACGCCTTGGGCCGCGGCGTGGGCGAAGCGGTTGCAAGGGCCGACGACGTAGGTGTCGAAGGTGTAGTCCGGGTTGAGGAAGAGGCACCCGTCGGGGGTCTCCTCCGAGCGGTCGGACGTACTGTCCGGCTGGGCCGGGACCAAGGGGGGGGGCGCCGGGAGCGCTGCCGTCTCAGGCAGGATCTCCTCCACACCCAGGGGACGTACCTGGAGCTCGCAGTGATCGGCGGCCAGGGCGGTCTGGAGGGAGGGCAGGAAACGACGGCGGATGCGGTCGGCGTGCAGGGAGGACGGCACCGCCAGGCGGGCGATCCCCTCGGAAAGGTCCAGCAGGCGCACGTCCCGAAACCAGCTATCGACCTCAGCCTGGCCGAGGTGCTGCTCGAGGTGCTCCAGGGCCTTGGCCCAGGTCGTCTGGAGCGCCGGGGACGGGTCGGAGTCAGTGCGCAGCAAGGTACCGGGGGCTTGGCGTTCGTAAGTGTGGACGAGAAAAGAGGTTACGTCGCTGGGCCTGGCGTGCGCCGGGACCCGACGGCGCGACAGGCCATGGTAGGGAAGGCCTGCCCCAGGGCAGGAAAGAAAAAGCGCTTTGTCGTCCTAAGTCCCGTTGGCGACGAGGCTAGCGGTTTGCGAGTTCGTAAAGTCGGGCATGGAGGCGGAGCAGGCGGCGGGCTGCCTCCCGCACCAGCCCCCCCCCGACCTCCGGTCCCAAGCTCAAGCGGAGACTGGTCCTTGCGTCGTCCTGGGCAAGGCCGCAGGCGAGCAGGACCGGGGAGGGCAGGGCGCTGCCCGAGGCGCAGGCCGATCCCGAGGATATAACGTAATGCCGCTTTCTTTGAAAAAGGCATTACGTACACGATTGAGTG